>JBOHJU010000213.1:0-5173 GCA_050728755.1 Methylocella sp. | reverse complement strand
TAATGCGCAAAGCCGCAGAACGAACCTTTGACACGACATGGAAACGCATCGGCCAATTGCTCGACTGCTTCAAACCAGACGAGTGCCAGGGATACCTCGCGCATGCCGGGTACGCTTCAACCTAAATTCATCCCGGTCTAGCCAACTGATTTCGAGCGGCAGTTTATCTGCCCCAGGATTAAGTTGCATTTAGCAGCGCATTTGATCGGTTTGCCATGCTAAATGCTGACATGGCACTTTTTTCCTTCTGGCCAAAACGGGTTCGCCACGCGAGCCAGATTGCGAAGTTCCCCCCGGTTCGCTGCCAGATTTTCATCCGTTGATCTACCACCTTCTGGACGTGGCAGCGTGCGCGGAAGCTTTACTTCGCCAGGAGCAGTCGCGCGCCGGGCTACTTGCGAAATCTTGCAATGTGGATGTGGGCGACCTCTCGCGCTGTTTCGTCGCTTTGATCGCTTTGCATGACATCGGCAAATGCGCGCGGGGATTTCAAGGCAAGGTTCTCGATCTTTGGCCGGATTTTCTTGGTGCAAAGCCGGACAAGGAACTCTCGGTTCGCCATGACGCAGCCGGCGTCTGGCTGTTCGGCGAAGACGATCAACTGGCAAGGATTGCTGAGAGACTGTTGCCCGATCTTTGCCCAGGACAGGCGCCGGCCACTCGCTTCCGGCATCATCAAGGGGTTCCCCGCCGATCTGCGGGAGCCGCAACAATGGACACGTCTGTTTCATGACCCGCCGGGCCCCGGCGAGCTTGCGGCGGCTTTCGCGCCCTTCACTGTCGCACGACGCCTTATCATATTCTTGCGGGGTATCGGGTGCCGCCGGCTCCTGACGTGTTCGACCGGGAGCATTTTCAATCGAGCACCTCGAAAAATAGGCTCTTCCCCTTGCCGCGCAAATCAGATTCGAGATAGCCATGCTCTGTGCGCGGGAGTTCGACACGGGACAGCTTGGTTTCTTCGATTTGAACTGAAGGCCGCGCCGGATCGCGACAATATTCTCAAGGTCGATTTCAGCAAGTGTCATTCAGTGTGGGCGATGTGGGCGCCGGTCGGTTAAGTCGGCGGGGTCAAGATAACCTATGTCTATAGTAAGGCGAGTAGCGCTATGTGTCGGATTTCGACTCGAACGCTAACAGGAAAGCCGTTCGCTCGCTTGAATGGGATCGCCTTTGCAGCCAGTACCGCCGTCATTCTTTACGGCGGCTTGGCCGCCTTCGATTATGCCTTGCGCCCTGGTCTTGATAATTGCGTGAACGCGCGCGCGGTACCGGTGGCGATCGAGCGCGGCGTCACTGCCGAGGCGAGGGCGTGCTGGTGCGCTCTCGTAGGGTTGCCAAATGAAAGGCGGCTGGGCCTGCATCTCGCCGGTGAACCGGGCGATGCCGCGCTTGTCTATTACGAACCTCAAAACGGGGACACCCCGGTTTTTAAGGAGAAGAGCCTATTTTTCGAGGCGCTCTAAAGAACGAATTCAGCGTTAAAGACTCGCTCTACGCCAAAACCCCAATATCCTTGGGGTTTCTCGCCGCCTCGGCAGTCGCAATGAATTTTGCGCGAACTGAATCGCATGGAAAATCTCAATTCTCCCGGTAACCCGCCAAAAGCCGCCGCGCCTTCGTAAGATGGGGCAGATCGAGCATCTCGCCATTGAGGCCGATGACGCCCGCTTTCGGCTGGGCCTCGAAAGCGGCGACGATCGCACGCGCCTTGGCAATCGATTCATGCGAAGGCGTGAAAATCTCGTTGATGATCTCGATCTGCGCCGGGTGGATCGCCATTTTGCCGGCAAAACCGTCGCGCTTAGCGGCTTCGCATTCGAGCCGCAAGCCCGCCGTATCGCGAAACTTTCCATGCACGGCATCGATTGCCAGCGCTCCCGCGGACGCCGCCGCGAAGAGGGTCAGGCTTCGCGCCAAGAGATAAGGAAAACTATAGCCCCCCTCGGCGTCTCGATTCGTTTCGGCGCCGAGACAGGCGGCGAGATCTTCCGCGCCCCAGCTAAGGCCTTCAAGGCGCTGGCTCGCGCCGGCATAAGTGGCCATAGTGAAAATCGACGCCGCCGTCTCGGTGACGATCGCGATGATTCGCGTCGCGCCGTCCGGAAGATCATGCTCCGCTTCCTTGACGGCGAGCGTCGCACCGAGATGCTGGATCGCCGCGCCATTGCGGCACTTTGGCAGAAGGACGCCATCAGGCGGCGCCCGCATAACGGCACAGAGATCGGCCTCCGTCAGGCCTGATTCGAGCCCGTTGACGCGGACGTAAAGACGCGGGCGCGGGCGCGCCGGCACGGCACCGGCGAGGAAGGCAAGCGCCTGCTCCCGCGCCTTCTGCTTGGCTCCAGGGGCAACCGAATCCTCAAGATCGAGAATGAGGCAATCGGCGCCGCTCGCAAACCCTTTCGCGAGTTTTTTTTCGCTGTCCGCCGGAATGAAAAGCAGCGAGCGCATGCGACCCCTTTATCGGTTTAGGCACTCCGCTTTTTCATAAAAGCCTGGCGGCGGCACTCGGCGACGAGCCTGCCCTCCTGCTGATAGGCGCGGTGGAGGAATTCGACGATGCCCGCGTCCGGACGGGATTTCGACAAGCGCTTGGCCAAAACCTCGGTCGTGACATGCAAGGTGTCGCCCTCGAACAGGGGCGCCGGAAATTTCACTTCTCTCATCCCAAGGTTGGCAATCGTGGTGCCGAGCGTAAGATCGTTGACGGAAATCCCCACCATGAGACCAAGGGTGAAGAGGGAATTGATCAACGGCCGCCCCCATTCGGTTTCGGCCGCGCAAAAATGGGCGTCGATATGGAGCGGCTGCGGATTGAGCGTCATGTTCGAAAACAGCATATTGTCCATTTGCGTGACGGTCCTCGTCAGCCGGTGCTCGATCAACGCTCCGGTGACGAAATCCTCGTAAAAAATGCCGCCGCGCTTGTGCCGCGAGGGGCCGGGTTGCAATTGATCGCACATGCTATGCTGCCACGCGTTGGCGGGTCTGGCGGCGGCGCGCCGCCCACCGGTTAAGTGTTCTTTTACCATGATGGGGGAAACTAATTCGGGAATATCTTTTGAGGATTCGCAAATCATGACTGATCAAAAATTTTTGCAATGCGTGCAGACCGGTTCTCCTGCGGAGCGGGCCGAACGTGCGGGCGTGCTTGCACTCGCCTTTCTTTATGGCGATCTTCCGGAGCCGAAGCGCGAGGAAGCGAGGCTCACCCTGACCGGTCTGCTAGACGATTCTTTGCCGCTCGTTCGCCGCACCCTTGCCGAGATCTTCGCGAGCGCCGCCAATGTGCCGCATTATATGGTGCTCACTCTTGCCAACGACAGCTCGGACGTTGCCGCGATCGTGCTCGCGCGTTCGCCGCTGCTTTCCGATGCGGAACTCATCGAGTGCGCCGCCACCGCCGATGCCGTCGCGCAGTCGGCTATTGCTCTCCGGCCGTTCGTGCCGGCTCCGGTGGCGGCGGCGCTCGCCGAGGTCGGCTCCTGCAAAGCCTTGATTTCCGTCGCCGCCAATCCGGGCGCCGAGCTGTTGGAATTTTCCGTCCGCCGGATGATCGAGCGCCATGGCCACGATCCGGACCTGCGCGCGGCACTTCTCGCGCGCCCGAACCTATCGGCGCCGTCACGTTCGGACCTGGCTGGTGCCGCGGCAAAGGCGCTGGCGGGCAAGATGCGGGGGCGCGCGGGGCTGACGCCGGAAAAAGCCCGATGCCTCACCCGCGAAGCCCGTGAAAAAGCCAATGTCAAAATAGCCGCGGAGACGGCGGGCGAAGCAAATGAAATCTTGCACTTTGTCGCGCATTTGCGCCGGTCCGGCCAATTGACCGCCGGACTTCTGCTGCGCGGATTGCTCTGCGGCAACAAGCACCTCCTTGAGATGGCGCTTTGCGAATTGAGCGGGCTCGCGATGCCGCGCGTCATGGGCCTCGTGGACAAATACAAAAGTGGCGGATTCGCGGCGCTTTATCGCAAGGCGCAAATGCCGGACCGCTTGCTGCCTGCTTTTGTCGCTGGCTTAGAGGCGATCGCGAACTACCGTAGCGGCGGACCAATGAACGCGCGTCTGCAAGGGCCTATTGTTGATTCCGTCGTGCGCGCCTGCGCTTCCGTCAACGACGGGGAATTGGATCAGTTGATCGCCGCCTTGCGGCATCTGGAAGCCGAAGCCGCCCGGGACGAAGCCCGCGAATTTCGTCGTGCAAGGGCGGCGTCTCGCGCATTGCCGGATTTTACCACCACGCGCCGACAGCCGTCGCCCGCGAAAGAGGAAGGTTTTTCGATCGATCTGGCGGCTTTCGCGGAGGAGCTTGCGGCGGCCTAATTTCAGTGGCTAGCCATCGTGATGATGTTACAGGCCGTGCTCAGGGGATGTTCCGAGCTGCTCCTCCATTGCCTCGAATTCCTCGGCTGACATTTGAGGCAGCCGCCGGACGAAGCCCACGAAATTCCTGATTTGCTCATCCTGGTGGGTGGGACCGAATGCAGGCATTCCGGTCATTCTAATGCCGTTTTTGACAATCCAAAAAAGCTCCGCGCTACTCCATTGCTGGGAGGCTTCGGCGAGATTCGGAGGCTCCGGCCGCAGGCTTTTGCCAATATCGCTGCGTTCTTTGCCCGGTGCGCCGTGGCAAACGACACACATCGTATCATAGTCCTTAAAACCCTGTCGCACTTGATCGTCGCTCCAGGTTTCCCGTGTATCCTTCCCTGCGTGCGCGCGCACGGCGTAACGCATGGCCGAACTTAAAATGATGCGTTCCAATTCCGTGGGGGGTGCGACGGCGGCGACGTTGTAGGCACCCGAGACGATCACTAGGAACGCACAGAGAGCGCTAACGGCAAGGGCCGTTACTACACCGGCGAGAAACTTCATCACGCATCTCCTCAGGGTTCAGCATGTCTGGCCAAGGCATTACCCCCTCGGCTCAAACATCGTCGCCGCGCATGAGACCGGCGCGTTCGGCGTGCTGCAAAAGCAGAATGGTCTTCGCATCGATAATTTCGCCAGTGCCGATCATGGCCAGCGCTTCGTCGAGCGTTGGTTCCAGAATTTCAATATCCTCGCCTTCGCCGATCAACCCGCCGCCCTTGCCGGTCCGGTCCTCGGCCCTATATTGCGCGACGAAAAAGGTCAACTTCTCGCCAAAGCATCCGGGACTCATATAGGC
>JBOHJU010000212.1:0-5175 GCA_050728755.1 Methylocella sp. | reverse complement strand
CGCCAATGGCGGCTTGCGCGCGCCCCCTTATTCGGCGGTGGAGATCACCAACAGCCGCGGCGAAGCGATCTACCAGCACGACCGGGATACGCCGCCGCCGCGCCAAATCATCGATCGAAGCACGATCGAGACAATGGTTTCGATGATGATGCAGGTCGTCCTGGCCGGCACTGGACACAGGGCGCAGCTCGACAATATCGAGACCGCCGGAAAAACTGGCACGACCAACGGCTACAAGGATGCCTGGTTCATCGGCTACACCGGCAATTATGTCGGCGCGGTCTGGTTCGGCAACGACGACGATACGCCAATGGAAAAAATGACCGGCGGCACGCTGCCCGCGCAAACGTGGCACGAGGTCATGGAATATGCGCATCAGGGCATTGAATTGAAACCTTTGCCCGGCAGGCCAGCCCCAGCGGGGGCACCGCCAGCGGCCGCCGGGACCTCTGCCGCCGAAGCGCCACGCCTGCAGGCCAGTCTGCCGGCGGCCACGGCCTCGGCGCTCGCCGTCATCGAATCCTCGATGACTAGCATGCAAAAGCGGCGCAGGGACACGGGCATCGTGGCGAACGGTCTTGCCGGCGGCAGAACCGGACGGGACATCCCGGCAGCGGCGGGCAATGCTACGGCCGGGGGCGGCGGATGAGCCTCGGAACGGCCATTGCGATAAAAAGAGGCTACCGGGCGCAGGGCACAATTCTAGGCAAATTCCTGTCGGCCGGCTGCATTGGCGTTCTTCTTGGACTATTCGTCACCTTCGTTGTGGTCGAGCGCGGAACGGGCTTTGCGGCCATCACGGCGGGTCCATGGACCGGCTGGCCGCGCAACGGGGCTTCGGATACCGATCCCTACACCCGCGCCATCCTTGTCTATTCGGGCGAAATGTCCTTGGCCGAATCGGAAGGAATGAGCTTCGTCGCGCATGGCGACAGCAACGGGGCCGACTTCGACCCGGCCTGCGATTATGTGTTGAACGGCGAAATTCCTCCCGCCCGCTATTGGACATTGACGCTGCTCTCGCCAGCGGGCGTCCCGATTGCCAACCCAGCGGGCCGGCAAGGATTTACCTCAAGCGAGGTTCTCCGCGCAAGCGACGGCCAATTCGAAATCACCCTTTCTCGCTATGCCCGGCCGGGTAATTGGCTGCCGATAGGCGGCACCTCGAGATTCATTCTCGTTCTGCGTCTCTATGATAGCGAACTCGGTGCCTCCGCCACGACTCTCGCCGCCGCGAGTATGCCGGGCCTCGTTAAGAGCCGTTGCGAATGAACTACATCGATCGCCTCCTCGCGGCACTTCTCTGGCTCCTTGGCGTTCTGGCCGTTGCCGGAATTACCCACGTCGCCGCCATTTTCACGGTGCCGGAATTAGCGGCGAAAGATACATCCGCGCGGATTTTGGAGCTCGCAAAACCCGGCCAGCTGACGCTTTTGCCAGCGGCCGGCGCCAATAAGCAAGTCATGCCTTTCGCGGATCCCGCGATGGTCCAATCCGTTTGTCTCCTTGACCTCTCGCAAGGCGGTTTGCGTATCCACGCGGATGTCGAAAGCGACAGGCTTCTCACATTTTCGTTTCACACTTCCGCGGGACAGGTCTTTTATTCGATGACTGACCTTGCGGCGCAACAAGGCAAGATCGACGTCGTCGTGCTAACCGCCGCACAGTTGGATATCGTCGAGGCCGAGGACGACGAAGACAATCCATCGCAAGATTTGCGGCTTGTTGCGCCGGAAGCGCGAGGATTTGTGATCGTCAGCGCCCTGGCCGCCTATCCGAGCGAAAGGGCGGCCGCGGAAGAGCGCGTCAAGTCGATCGTCTGCGCGGCCAAGCAAGTCGCGCAGGATTGAATGCCAATCGTCGAACCTACTCCTCGAACGTAAGCCAAGGGAATTGCTTGCCCGCGCCTTAGTGCGCTTCCCGATCACGTGGAATCACGTGATCGAAAAGGAATCGCTCAAATTCAAAGATTTGGAGCATGTCCTTATCGAAAGAGTCGCGCAACTCTTTCGGGACATGCTCTAAACGACTCGCGCGAACTTCCTTATTTTTGCAGGCGGCCGCCCGGCTTGCCGCCGCTTTTCCCCGGTCGCCTTCCCGAAACGCGGCGCGTGCGTTTTGTCTCGCTGCACTCGCCGTCATCGCGCTCCCGCCAAACACCTGTGAAAAAGACGACCGTGCCGTGGCCGATCGGAACGGCCCTCAAGTGCACGCCGCCTGCCGCTGGTTTGAAAGCAATAAGGTCACCCACTGGCTTTTGCTCCGGACAATATCTGCGCGCGTCCCCGCGGAGAACGAGATTCTTCTCCCGCGGCGAAACCTACCGTGCGGTCCTTGATAAGGTTTCGCGGGATAGCGAAAAATGAAAGGCGCTGTTTCAATAGGTTGCAAACTAGTTTCATCGAAAGCCTTACCCGAAGCTGGTCATGATCATCAAGCCCAATGGAACCCTTGCTAAAAACTTACCCAAATCCCGTGCGAGATATTCGCGCAAAAACGCCGTGCCGTTCCAAAATTTTAAAGAAATTGGGCAAGTCCGGGGATCGCCGCGGCAACTTGGCCGACAAGTTCGTCTCCGGCCTTCTCGCGGAGATAGGCGAAGACTTGCTGCCCAATTGCCTGCATCTCGCCCATGCCAAGGCCAAGGCTAGTGAGCCGGCCGGCCAAGCCCATGAGGCCGCCGCCCATCGCGCCGGCCAGTCCTTCGAGGGGGCCTCCACCGCTTTCCATGGATGCCGCGTCGGCGGCCTCGGCTGCGCCTGGCACCGCCGCGAACAAGGCATCGACCTCGGCTTGGGGTCCTTCCTTGCGAAGGAACGCGAGAATCATCTCGACCGATTTTTTCGCAATCTCGGGTTCAACCCCAGCTGCGGCAGCAATGCGGGCGATCAAATCTTCCATCGGAACCCTCGTCGGCGCGCGCGAATCGCCCGCACTTGTCACCCTGCCGGAGATAAAATCAAGGTGTTCGCTACCGTTTCCGGATTTGCTGGCGCAACGATCCATATTGGTCTCGCAGCGGCCATGAGGGGCGCTACGAATCCGGCCCTCCGCGCGGCCGTTCAAGGGCAATCAAAACAGATCGATTTGAATATTGCCGGTTGAGAGGCCTGCGATGCGGGGAAAAATCGTAACCATGAAGGCCTTGACTGGAATCGCGAGCTGGGCGAAGCGGCTCACGTTGCCGGCAACGGATTGCATATTTTTCACGAATCAGCCGTTGTTTTCCATAAATCAACCCTTGCCGATTTCCAAGCCAGCATCGTCGCTTGCCTCGCGCGCATCCTTGGCACATAAGAGCGGACCGCCAACGGAGAATCGCATGCCTTCACTGATCCGGTTTCTGCTCATCGCCGGTATTCTGGCGGCGCTCGTTTATGGCGGCATGATCGCTCTCGTGACGTTCGTCGATCCGCAGCCGCGCGAGATGAGCCAAACGATTCCTCCGGCGCGGCTGAACAAATAGGGAGGCGCCGGCCTATGACCAAAAGCATGCCTCCTCAAATCGAAGCCTTTCTCGAGATGATCGCGGCCGAGCGGGGCGCCACGAAAAATACGCTCGATGCCTATGCCCGCGACCTCGCCGATTATGTCGCTGAACTCGCCCGCGCGGGAAAGGCGCCGCATAACGCCGCGACCGGCGACATTCGCGCTTATCTCTCCAAGGTTGCGGAACGCGGGCTCAAACCCGCATCGAGCGCAAGGAAACTTTCCTCGATCCGTCAGTTCCATCGGTTTCTTGTGGCCGACGGGCGCCGCACTGACGATCCGGCGCTGATTGTCGAGGCGCCGAGATCCGGCCGGAGGCTGCCAAAAACGCTGTCCGTCGCCGAGGCCGGGCATCTGCTGGCGGTCTCCAAGGAAGGGCTCGACGACGACGCCCGCCCCGCGCCCGAACGATTGCGCGCGTTGCGGACGGCCTGCCTGCTCGAACTTCTTTATGCGACGGGCCTGCGGGTTTCCGAACTCGTGACACTATCGGCGAGCGCGGCGCAAACCAAGGAGCCTTTCATCCGCATTTGCGGCAAGGGCGGGCGGGAACGGCTGGTGCCATTACCAAGCGAGGCGCGGCGGACGATTTCGGCTTATCGCGGGTTTCAAAAGAAAACTGGTGCCGGGGCAGCGCCAGGCCCCTGGCTGTTTCCGGCCGATAGCGCGAGCGGGCACCTCACGCGCCAGGCATTCGCGCGCGATCTGAAGACCTGCGCCGCCGCCGCGGGGATCGCCGCCGCGCGGATAAGCCCGCATGTGCTGCGGCATGCGTTCGCGAGCCATCTTTTGCAAAACGGCGCGGATTTGCGTGTCGTGCAGGAGCTGCTCGGCCACGCCGATATTTCAACGACGCAAATCTATACCCATGTGCTCGACGAGCGGATGAAAGCCATGGTCCGCGATTTGCACCCGCTCAGTGGCGAATGACATGCCGCCGATCCGCTAAAGCGCCTGCGTCGGCAGGAGAGTTTATGTTGCCAAGTCCTGTGTTTCAGCGGCCCCGGCCAGGAGACGGACGAGTTCGGCTTGCCGATGGGTTCCGGTCTTGGCGAAAATGCTGGAGAGTTGCGCTTTAGCCGTCGCATCGGAAATGCCGCGCCGCCGCGCTGCCGCCTTGCGGCCATAGCCCTTTAAAATCTCGGAAGCGAGCCACGTCTCCGCAATTGTCAAGCCGAACTTGCCGCGCAAATTCATCTCCAGCCGCTGCCGGTCGAACTCGGGGTCGCGCACCATGATTATGGCGACCGGAGCGCCGGCGCCGATCCATGGAACGTCCGCGAGCCGCGTATTGGATCGAAGCGGCGTCACCGTCACCTGGAGGGGCGGCCGGCGGAGATCGCGCAAGACTTTGAGTTCGCCGCCGGGGCTGCCGAGCGCGAAGGACCTTCGCGCGCATGAGGTCACCAGCTTTTGCAATGCATCTGGGCTGCCGGCGGCGGCGAGACGTCCATCGTACAGAAATATTCCGTCGCGGGCGTCGAGCATCGCCTTCGCGGCGGCATTTGCGAGTACCACTCTCGCCGAGGCGTCGGCCAGCAAAGCACCCTGCGGCAGGTTCTCGAACCGCTCTAGGGTCAGGACCTATTAACTTTAGCGTGATTCAAAGTCTCCATTGAAGGAGGCTTGAGATGATTCGTCTATTCCTGCTGAGCGAACGCCAGATGGCGCGGATTTCGTCTTATT
>JBOHJU010000211.1:0-5179 GCA_050728755.1 Methylocella sp. | reverse complement strand
CGACTATGCCGGTCTGTTCCGCCTGCGCAATATTGCCCCAAACGACATGCATCCGGTCGTCATGATCGAGTGCCCCCGCCTTTTGTTTCCCTTCGCACGCCAGATTATCGCCGACGCCGTGCGCGGGGGCGGCTTTCCGCCGCTCTATATCGATCCGATCGATTTCGCCGCGCTTTACCGCAAGCGTCTCGGCGAGGCCGCCGCCAAGGTGCCGCCCGCAGCGAGTTGAGCTTTCCCGCGATCCGCGAAAACGGATTCTACAGCGCGCCCCGATCAAATGGAATCATTTGATCGATGAGGACTCGCTCAAAATCAAAGAGTTGGAGCATGCCCTGATCGAAAAATCGAGCGATCTTTTCGGGACATACTCTAAGTCTGTTCCGGCCCGAAACGAAGCAGGCCGGAACCATGCGCCTTGAGCCAGGCTTCCGCGCGCGCCGTATCGGCCGTCAAGCGCCCAACCGTGGCCCAGAACGCGGCGGAATGGTTCATATGCAAGAGATGCGCTGCTTCATGCGCCGCGAGATAATCGAGGACGAAACGAGGCGCCATGATTAGGCGCCAGGAAAAGCTGAGCGAGCCCGACGAGGAGCAAGATCCCCACCGGCTCGTCGTGTCCCGCAAGGTGATCTTGCACGAGCCGACCCCAAGTTTCTTAGCGTGGCTCGCGACGGCGGCCGCGATATCCCGCCTCGCCTCGTTGACGAGGAAGTCGCGCACCCGGCGGGGTACGAACGGCGCCCCGGCGCTCACGCAGATCAAGGGCGTGCTCCCGCAACTTGCCGCGCCGTCTTCGAGCCAGACTCTCCCGCGCGTCGCGGGGCAATGGGTAATCCGATGCAACGTTCCGCGCAAAGGAACGAACGCGCCCGGCTCGAAAGGGATCAATTGCGGTAACCGGCGCAGTTTTGCGCCGATCCAGGCCGCGTGCCGGCCAGCGAAGGACTTTGCTTCGCTGAGGCTTCCTCGCGCGGGCATTGTCAAAACAACGTCCTGTGTCGCCGCCCGGACCCGCAAGGTAAAGCGGCGCGCGGCCGCCGTTCGCCGCAAATTGATGCGATAGGTCTCGCCGGCGTGAGACACATCGAGATAGGCGATACCGGAAACGCGGGGCGCGTTGTTGCGCGGGCGGCGTGGCATGGCCTCAGAATACCGGGAGGCCGGGTGAGTCGCTAGCGCTTAATCGTTGAAGATTTCCACGCTTCGCAGATGGGGACCTGTGGCAAAATTAACGTTAAATCATAGGCCTCTTGAAGGGTATTCTTCACCAGGATCGGCTTCCTGCTACCATGGGGCGATAGTCATGCCAGTCAGCGAAACCGCGAGGGGTTTTTGCGGCTCTCTCTTGCCACGCCCGCGCGACGAGCCAGCTCAGGTTCCGGCGGGCCGGCCTCGGCGAGCCGGGTTAGATAGTTGCCGTAGCCGGATTTGCCGTAGCGGCCGGCGTTCGCGAGCAAAACGTCACGATCGATAAAGCCTTTATAATATGCGACTTCCTCTGGGCACGAGATCTTCAGTCCCTGGCGCCGCTCGAGAATTTCGACATATTTGCCGGCCTCGAGAAGGCTCTCGTGGGTTCCGGTGTCGAGCCAGGCAAAGCCGCGGCCCATGATCTCGACGGCGAGTTGATTGCGTTCCATATAGACCCTGTTGACATCGGTGATTTCGAGTTCGCCGCGCGCCGAAGGTTTCAAGGAGGCGGCGATGTCGAGCACGCTGTTATCGTAAAAATAAAGTCCGGTAACCGCTAGCGCCGAGCGCGGCCGCACGGGTTTTTCTTCAATCGAAATGGCCCGCCCCTTGGCGTCGATTTCGACGACACCGTATCTTTCCGGGTCCGCCACGACATAGCCAAAAACCGTAGCACCCGCGGGTCTCGCCGCCGCCGAGGCCAAAAGGTCTGGCAGGCCATGGCCATAGAAAATGTTGTCGCCAAGGATCAGCGCGACACGATCCCCGCCGACAAATTCGCGCCCGATGGTGAAGGCTTCCGCGAGCCCGCGCGGCTTGTCCTGCGTCGCGAAGCTAAGGCGGATCCCAAACTTGGCGCCGTCGCCAAGCAACTCCTTGAATAGACTCTGGTCTTGAGGCGCCGTGATGATCAAAATATCGCGGATTTCCGCTGTCATGAGGATGGACAGCGGATAATAGATCATCGGCTTGTCGTAGACCGGCAACAATTGCTTGGAAATCACTAATGTCAGTGGATAGAGCCTGGTGCCGGAACCGCCCGCGAGAATGATGCCCTTCATGTTTCGGCTCGCGTTTCCTTGAAAAGCATTTCGACCGTCTCCCGCGCACGTGTTTGCCAATCGCGCGCGCGATAGCCGAAGACGGAAGCAAACAGGCTGCTGTCGAGTTTGGAATTGGCGGGCCGGCGGGCGGGCGTTGGATAGTCCGCAGTCGAGATCGGCGAAACCTTCGGCCGCCGTCCGGTCGCCTGCGCCTGGGCTTCAACGATGGCGCTGGCAAACCCGTGCCAGGTCGTGGCGCCATCGCCCGCGAAATGATAGGTTCCAGGGGCCCCAACGCCGCGGGCCAATGCGCGATCGATCGCAAAGACAGCTTCCGCGATGTCTTGCGTCGCGGTCGGGCAACCGTACTGATCGGCGACGATCCGCAGCTCCTCGCGTTCGCGCGAAAGACGCAGGACGGTCTTGAGAAAATTCGCCCCGAACCGGCCATAGACCCAGGCCGTGCGCAGGATGAAATGGCGCGGGTTTGCTTGGCCCACCATGGCTTCGCCCGCGGCTTTCGTCTTGCCGTAAACGCCAAGCGGCGCGATCGGATCGGTCTCTACGTAGGCGCCCCGTTTCGTGCCGTCGAAAACATAATCCGTCGAGATTTGGATGACCGGCACATGCAGCAACGCGGACGCGCGGGCGACCGTTTCCGCTCCCACCGCGTTGGCGGCATACGCCGCCTCCGGCTCGCTTTCCGCTCGATCCACGGCGGTATAGGCGGCTGCATTGAGAACAAGGCGCGGTTTAGCGGCGAGGATGGCGGCCTTGACGGAGGCGAAGTCCGTGACATCGGCTCTAGCGCGATTACAACCGGTCGCCTCGACATCGCGGGCTCTGGCGAGCGCCATCACTTCGTGCCCAAGCTGACCCGCGGCGCCAAATACGAGAATCGGCCCGCTCATGCCACGGTTCCAAGCCGTTCGCCCCGATAGACGCCGGATCGGATCCGTTGCCACCAATGCGGATTGTCGAGATACCACCGAACCGTTTTGCGTAAGCCGGAGTCGAAGCTTTCGCGTGGCCCCCACCCGAGTTCGCGTTTAATCTTGCCCGCATCGATTGCATAGCGCCGGTCATGCCCCGGCCGGTCCGTCACAAGGGAGATCAAGCGCTCGTGCGATCCACGCGCGTTGTCCGGCGCCATTTCATCCATCAGCCGGCAGATGCGGCGCACGACGTCGAGATTGGTTGTTTCGCTCGCGCCGCCGACATTATAGGTTTCGCCTGGCTGCCCGAGGAGAGCGATTTGGACCAGCGCCCTCGCATGATCCTCGACATAGAGCCAATCGCGAACATTGCTGCCGTCCCCGTAAACGGGGATCGGCTTGCCCTCGAGCGCGTTAAGAATGGCCAGCGGGATGAGCTTTTCGGGAAAATGATAGGGCCCATAGTTATTGGAACAATTCGAGACGACCGCCGGTATGCCATATGTACGATGCCACGCCCGCGCCAAATGGTCGGAGGCGGCCTTTGACGCCGAATAGGGCGAATTCGGCCGATAGGGGCTCGTTTCTTGAAACAACCCGTCCGGGCCAAGCGACCCGAAAACTTCGTCGGTCGACACATGGTGGAAACGAAACCGCGCCTGTTCTGGCAAGCTAAGGTTTTGCCAATGTTCACGCGCGCTTTGAAGCAGCACGTAAGTGCCCATGACATTGGTTTCGATGAAAGCGCCGGGCCCGTCGATCGACCTGTCGACATGGCTTTCCGCGGCAAGATGCATGATGGTATCAGGACGAAAACCCTCGCAAATTTGCCGCATCGCGCGCGCGTCGCAAATGTCCGCCTGCTTGAATTGATAGCGCGGATCGCCTGCAACGCTGGCGAGATTATCGAGATTTCCGGCGTAAGTCAGCTTGTCGACGACGCAGACTTCGTGCGCGCTCGTCTCGATCAGGTGGCGCACCACCGCCGATCCGATGAAGCCCGCGCCTCCGGTGATCATGAATCGTCTTTTCATAAAGATCTCACGCGCCGAAGGGCGAAACAAAATTCTTAAAAAAAGGAAGAACCGCGTCCTTTTCGGAGATCGCTGCGTCAGCGGGGCGGATAGGCCACGCGATCGCCAAGTCGGGATCGTCCCAACGCAAACCCGCATCGCACGACGGCGAGTAAAAGCTATCGACCTTGTAGGCAACCTCGGTATCTTGTTCAAGCGTGCAAAAACCATGCGCGAAGCCGGACGGCACGAAAATCTGTTCCGCCCCATCTCCCGTCAATGTCGCCGAACACCAGCGGCCGTAACTGGAACTGCCGCGGCGCAGATCGACAGCCACATCGAAGATCGCACCGCGCACCACCCGGATCAATTTAGCTTGGGCCGCCGGAGGGCACTGGAAATGTAGGCCCCGGATCGTTCCCGCTTTTCGCGACAAGGACTGGTTGTCCTGGACGAAAACACAAGCGACGCCAGCCTCCGCGTAAGTCCGCGCGTTGAAGGTTTCAAAAAAAAATCCGCGCGCGTCGACGAATTTTTTCGGTCGAAATTGCTTTACGCCTTCGAGTAGCAAGGGTTTCGCGCTCCTTCTTCGGGGCTTGCGAATGGCTAGCAATCTTACCGGCGTCGGCCACTGCGTTCTTTACCGCAGTCTTGTCAGCCCCGGGGATTGCCATCAGCCGCCAAATTGACTTTCGGCCGCCGGCGTATACCCCGGCATTCGTCAATGATCGGTTGGCATCAGCCCCCGCGACGTCTCGACCGCCCGAGGTTTCATCGTGTTGGTTATTATCGCATGAATCCGTGAGAAGGCAATTCGGCAGCCGTGCGCCTCAATCCCGTTAATCTGTCCGGTGCCGACTCACCGGAGAGTAATACCAACCGCCCGAGAACCTGACTCCTGGGGGGATTCCCAAACCGCCGCAAATGTGACTCGATGCAGCCCATCGTTGATTCGCGGAGCGGGCAGCATGTCGGCAATCGAGATTACCCGTCAATA
>JBOHJU010000210.1:0-5244 GCA_050728755.1 Methylocella sp. | reverse complement strand
CTTTCAATCAGCGCATCCTCAAGAATCCGGAGATAGGCGATGAGCTCGTCGGCGGTGCCATAACCGGCGCCAATGGAGGCCTGCCCATGCTCGGCGCGGATAATCGTGAGCTGGAGTTTGCGCAGCATGCAAAACAGGAACTGGCGATAAGGCTCGCCGGAGTTGCGCTTTGTTATCATTACGCCTTCGGGGCTCTCGGCGAGGGCATTCGCGAGCGCCGTCCGGAATGCCGGCGAAAGCGGCAGCGCCCGCTCTGCGATCGACATCCTCTGCAACAGAAGCGAAACATGCTGCTCGTAATGACGCAGGCTTGCCAGTGCATTTTGGTCGAGTGCGCGGCGCGTGACGTCGTTGGTGACGAAGGGGTTGCCGTCGCGGTCTCCGCCAATCCATGAGCCAAATTGGAAAAACGGCGCCGGTGCGAGGTGCTCGCCCGGATAAAATTGAGCGAGCGCACGATCGAGCTTCTGCAAGAGATCCGGGACGGCATCGAACAGCGTCTCGTGGAAGAAATGCAGGCCCCAGGCGACTTCCTGATCGACCGACGGCTTCTCCAGGCGCAGTTCGCCGGTCATCCATAACAGCGCGATCTCGTCACGAAGTTTGTCGATGATGCGCGTGCGTTCCCGCGCGGTCCATCGCGGCTGTTCCAACTCGACCAGCAGCCGGTAAATGTGGCGATGCTTTTCAAGGACCGTCACCCGCTTTGCTTCGGTGGGATGGGCGGTGATGACCGGCCGGATCCGCGTCGAAGCCAGCCGGCCCCGCAGCTCCTGCGCATCGACGCCAAGATTTGCCGCCGCGGCGATAATATTGGCGATTGTGCCCTTTACCGCCGTCTCGCCGCGCACGCGCTCGGTTTGGCGGCGCAGCCTCATCGCGGTATGCTGTTCGACGATTGCAAGCAGCTGGAACCAGATTCCGTGGGCCTGGAAGACGCGGGCGAGCAAATCCGGCGCGAAATCCCTCGGTTCGGATTTCCCCCGCAGCGCCACCGCGACCTCCGGATGCTGGCGCTCCACAACGCCGGCCAGCAACTCAAACATTATGTCCGCGGTTTCCTCGCCCTCGAGCGCCGCTTGAATGCTTCCAGGCGCGTTGCCGGTTTCGAACCTGCCCGCCCTAAACTCCGTCATGGCCAACCCCGCGGCGGCTGGACGAGCGAGCCTCGATTTTGCCCAACAGGTTGACGCGGCATTGGAAAATCAGCGGATGCTTGCGCGGAACTGGGATTTTGGCGATCGCCGCGCCGGCTTCCTCAATGCGCCAAAACCTTGGCCATCGTCGTGCCAAGTTCGCTCGGACTCGGAGCCACGGTCAAGCCGTAGGATTTCATAATTTCCGCCTTTTCGGCGGCGCTATCGCCGCTGGCCGAAATGATCGCGCCGGCATGGCCCATGCGGCGGCCTTTTGGCGCCGTAAGGCCCGCGACATAGCCGACCACCGGTTTGGTCATATGGCTTTTGATCCACGCCGCCGCCTCGGCTTCCTGGGGCCCGCCGATCTCGCCAATCATCATGACCGCGGTGGTTTCCGGATCGCGCTCGAACAGCGCCAGATGGTCCAAAAACGAGCTGCCGTTGATCGGATCGCCGCCAATGCCGACGCTTGTCGAAACGCCGATCCCAAGGGCCTTCATCTGCGCCGCGGCTTCATAGCCAAGCGTGCCCGAGCGGGAAACGACACCGGCGGTGCCGCGCATGTAGATATGGCCCGGCATGATCCCGAGCATCGCCTTGCCAGGGCTGATGATACCCGCGCAGTTCGGCCCGACCAGCAAGGTCCGATGGTCGCGCTGATAGCGCAAGAGATAGCGCTTTACCCGCATCATGTCTTGTGCCGGAATGCCGTCGGTTATCGAGCATACGAGCCTAATCCCCGCGTCCGCCGCCTCCATAATGGCGTCGGCGCAAAAGGCCGGCGCGACGAAGGCGATGCTATGGGTCGCGCCGGTCTGCTTAACTGCTTCCTTCACCGTGTTGAACACCGGCAGGCCGAGATGGGTGGTTCCGCCCTTGCCGGGTGTGACACCGCCGACGATCCTGGTGCCGTAGGCGATCATTTCCTTGGCATGGAACGTACCCTTATCGCCGGTGAAGCCCTGAATTAGAATCCGGCTTGTTTCGTCGACCAAAATGCTCATCGGCTTTGACTTTCGTTAACCAATTTCCGGCGAAGGTTAGGAGCCTTTTCACCGGTGGAAAATGCGAAAAAAGCACGCACTTGGGTGTGCTTTGATGGATCCAACCGTCAGGTACGCTCCCGCGTGCCGCAATCGACGAGGTTAGGCCGAGCGGACGTCCCGTTGCGGCGTGCCGCGGGCCGCCTCGACCGCCGCGTTGGCGGCATCGGCGAGGGTATCGGCCGAGATGATCTGCAACCCGCTTTTTGCGATGATATCGCGCCCGGCCTCGACATTGGTGCCCGAAAGACGCACCACCAAGGGAACATCGACCTTCAATTCGCGGCAAGCCTGGACGACGCCTTCGGCCACCCAATCGCAACGATTGATGCCGGCGAACACGTTGACCAGGATCGCCTGGACGTTGTGGTCGAACAACACGAGACGAAACGCCGCGGCAACTCGTTCCGGCGAGGCGCCGCCGCCGATGTCGAGGAAATTGGCGGGGCTGCCGCCCGCATATTTGATCATGTCCATGGTTGCCATGGCAAGCCCGGCGCCGTTGACAATGCAGCCGATATTGCCATCGAGGCCGACATAATTGAGGTTATGCTCGCCGGCCTGGACCTCGCGCGGGTCCTCCTGCGAATGGTCCCGCATGTCGGCGACCGTGCCGCGCCGGAACAGGGCATTGTCGTCGAACGACATCTTGGCATCGAGCGCAAGGACCCGGTCGTCCTTGGTGATGACCAGCGGATTGATCTCGACCATGGTGGCGTCGAGATCGCGGAATGCGCGGTAGCAGCCGAGCACGCTGGCGACGGCGCGGCTAACCTGCTTCAGATTGAGCCCGAGACCGAAGGCGAGCTCGCGCGCCTCGAAGGCTTGGAGCCCCACCGCCGGCTCGACCACCACTTGCAGGATCTCCTCCGGATGGTCCTTGGCGATCTCCTCGATTTCCATGCCGCCGAAGCGCGATGCGATGACCCGCACCCGCTCGACCTTCCGGTCGAGAACGAAGCCGAGGTAAATCTCGCGCTCGAACGGTTCGGCGACCTCGATATACACGCGCTGCACGATTTTGCCTTCGGGGCCGGTCTGATTGGTGACCAGGGTTCTGCCGAGAAGCTCCGTCGCCGCCGCGCGCACTTCGTTATAGGTCTTGCAGAGCTTGACGCCGCCGGCCTTGCCGCGGGCGCCGGAATGGATCTGAGCCTTCACCGCCCAATGCCAGCCGCCAAGCTCGGTGGCGCAATAGACGGCCTGATCGGGACTGTAGGCAACCGCACCTTGCGGTATTGCCACCCCGAAATTCGCCAAGATCTCCTTTGCCTGATATTCGTGAATATCCAAATGCCCCTCCGTAGTCCTCGGGCCGCTCGAACCGGCGCGGACTGTCCCTAAGTCGTCTTCTCACTGCTCGCCGATAGTAGGCTTATTGCCAATTTCCGGCCTTAGCAACCGTCCCGTTGCCATATGCGCGGGCCAGATGCGATCGTGGGAAGCAGCCGTATTGGGTAACCTCGCGCGGGAAGTTCCGGCTCGAACGGATTGCACCGGGAAGAAATCGCGGCCTTTTCGTCCGGTTGTCGCCTTCCGCTGTGCCGCCCGGCGGCGCCCGGCGCGAAAATGGTTGAAAGCCCGGTGTCTACGGTTATGTAGCGCTATCGCCCGGCCAAATAATAAAAGGCGCGATCGGGCACTTGGCCGCGAAACGGGCACTCGTGTTGTTGCCCCGGCAATCATCTCGGGAAGCGGAGACCGCAATGACAAACGATCCGCGTCAGCTGCTGTTGGACATGTTTGCGGCGGCGGTCGGCGCGGCCTTGCCGGAAAAGTGCTTGCCGCCGCATCTCCCGCCGCGGCCGCCAGGCCGCGTCATCGTCGTCGGCGCCGGCAAGGCCAGCGGCGCGATGGCGAAGGCGGTCGAGGATCATTGGCAAGGTCCGCTCGAAGGCTTGGTCGTCACCCGCTATGGCCACGGCGCGCCCTGCCAACGCATCGAAGTGATCGAGGCAAGCCACCCGGTCCCCGACGCCGCCGGGCAGGAAGCGGCAAGACGCATTCTCGCCATAGTCAAGGGTCTGACCCCCGAAGACCTGGTGCTTTGCCTGATTTCCGGCGGCGGCTCGGCGCTTCTCGCCCTGCCCGCCGATGGCGTGACGCTCGCCGACAAGCAGGCCATCAACAAGGCTCTCTTAAAAAGCGGCGCGACCATCTCCGACATGAACTGCGTGCGCCGGCATTTGTCGGCGATCAAGGGGGGGAGGCTCGCCGCGGCCGCCGCGCCCGCGCGGGTGGTGACCCTCATGATCTCGGATGTGCCGGGCGACGATCCTTGCGTGATCGCCTCAGGGCCGACCGTTGCCGATCCGACGACCTCGGCCGACGCGTTGGCGATCTTGCAAAAATACCGCATCGCCGTGCCGGCGAACGTGTGCGCGCATCTTGCCTCGCCGATTGCCGAGACCTTGAAACCCGGCGATCCGCGCCTCGCGGCCGTTGCCAATGTGATAATCGCGACCCCGCAAATGTCGCTTGAGGCGGCGGCGATGCTCGCGCGCAAGTCTGGCGTCGCCCCCCTTATTCTCGCCAACGCGATCGAGGGCGAGGCGCGCGACGTGGCTTTGGTGCACGCGGCGATCGCGCGGCAGGTTCATGGCTTCGGCCAGCCTGCCGCCCCGCCTTGCGTGCTCCTCTCGGGCGGCGAGACCTCGGTGACCCTGCTCGGAACTGGCCTCGGCGGCCGCAACACCGAATTCCTGCTCGCGCTGGCGATCGCCTTGGATGGCCACCCCGGCATTTATGCTTTGGCCGCGGATACCGACGGGATTGATGGGAGCGAAGACAATGCAGGGGCCGTTATCACCCCCGATAGCCTTGCCCGAGCGGAAAATCTTGGCGCCTCGGCGAAAGCCATGCTCGCCAACAACGACCCCTACCCTTTCTTTTCGGCAATCGGAGATCTGGTGGTCACTGGGCCAACCCTCACCAATGTAAACGATTTCCGCGCCATCCTGATCCTTGGCTAAGGCCAAACGGCTTGGCGTCGTCGCTTGTCCTTGCCCGAAACCCGTTTCCGGTTTTGCAAATGATGGTCTAGATAAAGGAAACCCTTGCGC
>JBOHJU010000209.1:0-5277 GCA_050728755.1 Methylocella sp. | reverse complement strand
TGCAAGCCGGTGGGTCTACGTTGGAGCAGATCTACCAGAATCTTACAGGAAGCACTGGCGGCTACAGCGCTCTACGCCAGTGCGTCGACCCACTGTTCCCTCCGGGCTCGCTGTCAGGCCTGACTACCGACAATCCGTTCCCACCCTTCGACTACTACGCGGCCGCTGTTCCCCTAATGGACCGTAGTTTCCTCGAAACAATGCCCGGTGCCTAGACAGCGTCGCCGCCAATCATCCGCAAACTTTCTTGACCTCGAGGCGCGGGCGCGGCCCAAAAGCGGGAGAGGGAGACGGCGGGAAACGCGCATGACAACCGTAACGCTGATCGACAATTACGACAGCTTCACCTGGAACCTGGTGCACTGCCTGGGCGCGCTCGGCGCGGACGTCACGGTGCTTCGCAACGACAAAATGAGCGCTGGCGCGGCCCGGTCCAAGCGCGGGCACTAAACAACGGGGGATCTCTGGCCTATCCAGTCACTTCGAGAATCACAATCCCATGATGGTCGCGGCCATATTCATCGACCACATGGACATCGATCGCATGCGCGCCCGGCTCCAGAGATGATGGCAGGCGCGCGACCCAAATATGCGACGACGGCTCTGCCTTGACCCAAGGTTTCACTGTCTCCCGCGCGGCCAAACGCCTTTTAGACGACTCACGCAATTTCGATGAGGCGCTCGCCCCGTTCCAAGGCTTCGATGATCCGAGGAAGCATTGGCTCGAACCAAAGCAGAAGATCGCGCTTTCGCGTATTCCGCACTCTAATCCAGACGACAGGCGGTCCGCCCCTGCCGAAAAACGTTCGTTGAGCAAAATCCTCATCTTTCGAGACGATGACAGCGCCAACGCGGGCAGCATATTCCCAAATCACCTGGTCTTTCGCGCCGCCAAGCCCAATATCGGCGACATGTTCGGCTTCGTGCCCCTCGGCCGCAAGGGTGCGCGAAAGCGCTGGCGGCAATTGTGCGTCGACGAGGAAACGCATCAAGCCACGTGCAAGACCGGGTGATCGCTCTGACGCGCCGCATATTCGAGAACGGCGGAAAGGTCGGCGTCCTCAAGATACGGATAATCCTCGAGTATCTCTTTACGTGAAGCGCCCAAGGCCAGAAGATCGAGAACGTCCTTCACGCGAATCCGCAAGGACCGGATGCAGGGGCGTCCGCCGCATTGCTCCGGATCGACGGTGATACGATGCAGTTCGCTCAATAGTCCGCCTCCTCTCGCCCAACACAGTTTCACGAGACCCTACTCTAAATCGGTTCCATGGTCACTAAGCGCATCACGGCGCCCGGCCCAGTTATCATAATTGTAAATTGTGTGACCACCAAGCGGCTATTCGCTTGCCTCGCCCAATGGTGGCCAATGCTTCACCCCGTGACTTCCAGAATCAGACTGTCATGATGGTCGCGGCCATATTCATCGACTACATGCACTTCGATCGCATGAGCGCCTGGCTCCAAGGAGGCGGGCAGGCGCGCGACCCAAATATGCGACGATGGCTCTGCCTTGACCCATGGCTTGATCGTGGCCGGGTTACGGCCGAAGACCTCTTCGACAAAAGGGTCGGGCCTCGTTTGCCGCTTCATCGGGACGGTATCGCCCGAGCCGATCTTATATTCGACATTGGTCTTCGGTCCGCCGTCGAAAACATCGACAATGAGCGAGGCGGCCGCGAGCTGATCTCTCGCAATTGTCGAGCCTTGCAATTGGCCCATGCGGAAATCGCGAAATAAATCCCGTCCGAAATGAAACTCCGCGTCAAGGCTGATCCGCATTTGGCGTGCGTTTGGTTCGTTGGCGGGAACAAAGCGGGTTTTGTAGCCGCCGTGATCGATGGAGAGGACATGAAAGCCGTGCGGGGTTCCGTCGCGGCTGTCGGCCGATGCTATGCCGCGCCGGTCGAGCGGCCCGCTCCACCATGAGCCGGACACCGCCGTCAACACGTGGTGATGGTGCGGCGTAGAATCCGCGAAACCGCCGGTCGCGCCAAAATAGTGATGCTCCGTCGTGTGCGTGTGCCCGGAGAAGCTTACAGCCTTGCGGCCTTCGAGGAGCGCCAGGAATTTGGCTCTGTCGGCAACATTTGTCGAGGGATCGTCCGGGTCGAGATAGTTTTGCAAGGGAATGTGCATGAAGGCGGCGACGAGGCGGGTGCTTTCGGTCTCTTTGAGGACGTTGGCGACAAAGCCAAGCTGGCGCTCGCCGAAATAACCTTTGTATTTGCCCGCGCGGTGCGGCTTCGTAGGATCGGCGCCAAGGTAATCCACATTATCGAGCATCAGAAAAAGCGTATCGCCATATTCGAAGGCGTAATAATTGGCGCCAAACACGCGCTTATATGTCTCGCGGCAGTAGCGGGCGCTGGGCGATTCGAAGTTTAGATCATGGTTGCCGCCGATATTCCACCAAGGGAGCCCAATCTGCCCGATGAGCCGGTTGTAGCGGCCATATAGCGAAAGATCGTCGAACATGATGTCTCCGGCGGTGACCCCAAAAGCGGCCTCGACGCCGGTCAGCGCGCTCAAAACATCGTCGCGGATGAAATCGATTTCGGCGTGGCTCTCGGGCTGCGGATCGGTGAAGAGCACGGCATCAAAGCGCCTTGGCTCCTTTGCCCTGACCAGTGCGAAATCGACGGATTCGAGCAGGGGTCCTGTTGGCGCGAGACCAGGATAGAGGAGGTCGAGGCCGGTAGGAGACCCATCCGGCTGATGGATATAGGAGAAAAGCGGCAGTCTTGTTTCCTCGTCGAGCGGGACCGCATAATCACTCGGCTTGATGACAAAAACCGCCATTCCATCCTCAATTGGCAGGCTGTAGCGTCCATCCGGGCCGGTGCGAACAACCTCGCGCCCATTCGAAACGAGGACACCGCCGATGCCTGGATCGCCGGCCTGCCGCTTCCGCGCGCCAGACCTGGATTCGAAGACGGCACCCTTAACGATCTTTGGGCCAGCGTCGGCCTTCGCCAATGACGCGGCTCGCTCGTCCGCCAACACACTGTGCGCTGGAACGGAGGCGACCAGGGCTGCCGCCACGGCCATCAGATCGCGGCGAGAGAGATCGGCGTTCATCGTCATCTACGTCCTCCATGGCGGGGCTGGTTGGCGGCGTGGCGCCCATTCACGCGCGTTTATATCCCCCATTTGATTTGAGACATGATGACAGCGTGCCCGCTATTCCCGAGGAATTTATCGTACATGGCGAACTTTGCGGCTGATCCCGGCACGGGCGCGCTCCCTTGGTCATTCATCTTGACCTTGCGGCGGACGCGGCCCAAAAGGCGGCGGAAGGAGCGGCGGAAACCGCGCATGACAACCATTACGCTGATCGATAATTACGACAGTTTCACCTGGAACCTGGTGCACTGCCTGGGCGCGCTCGGCGCGCATGTCACGGTGCATCGCAACGACAAAATGAGCGTTGGCGAGGTCATGGCGGCGGCGCCCGACGCAATCGTGCTCTCGCCCGGCCCCTGCCGGCCGCGCGACGCCGGGATCTGCCTCGAACTCATCGAGACCGCAGGGACCGCCATTCCGATTTTTGGGGTTTGCCTCGGCCATCAGGCGATCGGCGAGGTCTTTGGCGGCGAGATCGTCCGCGCGCCAAAACCTGTGCATGGCAAGCTCTCGTCGATTGAGCACCAGGGTGAAACGGTTTTTCGCGGCCTCAATGGCCCGTTTTGGGCGGCGCGTTACCATTCGCTTGTCGTCCGCGGCGATAGCGTGCCGGATGACCTGACGGTGACGGCAAGAGCCGACGGTCTTGTCATGGGGCTTTCGCACAAGCGGCTTCCCGCGCATGGCGTGCAATTTCATCCCGAAAGCATCGCCTCGGAACATGGCTTGCGCATTTTTGAGAATTTTCTCGACCTTGCGGCACAATGGAACCACAATGAGCGGCGGACCCGGATTTCAGGCTCCGCCATTTCGCGGGTTTGAGGGCTTTAAGGGCCGGAAATGGATGCGTTCAAGCCGCTGATCGCCAAGGTCGCGACCGGTTCGAGCCTGACCGAGGCCGAAACCAGGGCCGCGTTCGATCTTATTTTCGCGGGGCAAGTTAGTCCAGCCCAGCTCGGCGGGTTCCTGATGGGGCTGAGAGCGCGCGGCGAAACAGTCGCCGAAATCACCGGCGCGACCGCTGCGATGCGGGCGCGAATGCTGCGGGTGGCGGCGCCGCCTGGGGCGATCGATGTCGTTGGCACCGGCGGCGACGGGCATCAGACGCACAATATCTCGACGCTCGCGGCGCTGATCGCCGCCGCCTGCGGCGTCCCCGTCGCCAAACACGGCAATTGCGCGGCCTCGTCGAAATCCGGCGCGAGCGACGTTTTGAGCGCGCTTGGCGTCGGCTTGGAACTGGAGCCGCGTGAAATCGAAACCTGCATCAAGGAGGCGGGCATCGGCTTCATGGCGGCGCGGGCGCATCATGCGGCGATGTGTCATGCCGCCCCGGTCCGGGCCGAACTCGGCACGCGCACCATTTTCAATCTCATCGGCCCGCTCGCCAATCCGGCCGGCGTCAAATTCCAAGTGGTGGGCGTCTTTGCACGAGGCTGGCTCGAACCTCTCGCGCGGGTGCTGCGCAATCTTGGCTCCAGGAGAGTGTGGCTCGTGCATGGCTCCGACGGCCTCGACGAGGCAACGACCACCGGCCCCACCTTCGTTACCGCGCTCGAGGACGGCCACATCCGCTCGTTTGAAATCGCGCCCGAAGATGCCGGAATTTCCCGCGCGTCGCTTGCCGATCTCGCGGGAGGCGACCCGGCCGCCAACGCGGCGGCGCTTCGGGACGTGCTCGGCGGCGCCATGAACGCCTATCGCGACATCGCCATTTTGAATGCCGCGGTTGCTCTCGTCGTCGGTGGCAAGGCGGACGATTTGAAACATGGCACGGCCTTGGCGGCGGCTGCGCTCGACGACGGCCTTGCCGCCGATACGCTCGCCAAACTCGTGCAAGTTTCGAACCGCGCCGCGCCCCCGCCGGACTGCGTTGCCGTTGAAGCCGCCAAAGGTATTCGATGCCCGACATCTTGAAGACGATCGAGGCCTATAAGCGGCGCGAAATTGCGGCGGCCAAGGTGCGCATGCCGTTCGAGACCTTGGCGCGCAAGGCGTATGACCAGGATCCGCCGCGTGGCTTCGTCAAGGCGATCGAAGCCAAATGCGAGACCGGCCATATCGCCTTGATCGCAGAGATTAAAAAGGCGAGCCCCTCGAAAGGGCTGATCCGCGCCGATTTCGACCCGCCTGCCCTCGCCCGCGCCTATG
>JBOHJU010000208.1:0-5294 GCA_050728755.1 Methylocella sp. | reverse complement strand
TCGCCCATTGCCGGTCGTTGAACCAAACCAAATGCGATTCCCTCGGTTAGCCTCCAAATCGGTTGACCAACCTCTTGAATCAAAACATGGTTAATCAGGTCTTAACCCTAATAAGGGAGCCGTGTGGGCCAGAATTGGGCTGGCATCACCCGCATTTGGGGACGCCCGGTCCAAACCGCTTTTAGCGGTTCCCTATCAAACTCCGCCTCAGCAGGCGGTTTTTGAGTTTCAGAGAGGAAGATGGCGATGACAGCAAAAAGCCGCTGGCGCCGGCGGTGCGGAATTGGGCTCGTCAATTTTGGCGTCCTAATCGGTCTATACTTATTGGGGGAAATCGCTCTCCACATCATTTGGAGCGATTCGAACCCGTTGGTTCGTCTCACCGAAGAAAACAGGCTTGGAATTCACGACCCGGTGTACCACCACACCTTAAGGCCGAAATACGGTGGCTTCGACAAATGGGGAACCAGCGACTTTCGGGTCTTTACCAATTCGCTGGGATTCCGCGACGCGTTCACGCGCGATGTTCCTTTAGAGGCTGACCGCAAACGAATCGTCTTTATCGGCGATTCGTTTACGGAAGGCCTTGGGGTGCCTTACCAGGAGACTTTCGTGGGCAAGTTTGCCAGCGCCTTTCCCGATCTCGACGTGCTAAACGCAGCGGTCGAGTCCTACTCTCCGTCGGTCTATTATGAAAAGCTGAATTACTTTCTCGGCCTCGGTCTCAGATTCGACGAGGCCGTCGTCTACATCGATATTTCCGACATACAGGATGAAACGATGTATTACTACGATGAACATGGCGTGCTGCAATTGGCGGGCGAGAATGGCGCGCAGCAACTTGCCGGCAATATTTGGTCGGGAGGGAAGAAAAAAGCGTGGTGGGAAAGTGCGTTTTATGTCGCCGACTTCCTCCACCAGGTGTGGCTATACAAGAAGTTGGCGTGGTTGACCGAGCACGGCAGTTTGCGGGATTTCATGCAGCCGGGCTACCGCTACAGCCGGGACCTCAAGCGCGCCAGCTGGACCTATGGCGCCGATGCATCCGATTACGGCACCATGGGAATCGAAGGGGGAATCCAAAAGGCAAAGCGGCAAATGGACCGGCTCTATGATGTTTTATCCAGACATGGCATCGCCTTATCGGTCGGCGTGTATCCGTGGCCTCAACAGCTTCTCTACGACGTCGAAAATTCGCGGCAAGTGCAAATTTGGCGCGACTGGTGCGCCGGAAAGTGCAAACAGTTTTTCGATCATTTCCCGGCGTTCTTTCGCTTCAAGGAAAACGATCCGAATTTTGTGAAAGACCTGTTCATATGGGGAGACGCGCACTTTAACGTTCGCGGCAATCAGGTTTTGGCAGACGACTTGATCGAGAAGTATCGCCAGCGGTAGCTTCCGGATTACCTCGTCGGTCGCAATCCCAGCGGGTTATTTGGCGGGCACGGCATTGACGCGATCTGCGAGGAGAAGTAGCTGAAACTGACGGGAAAAGAAGCTTACAGCGATTCCTGGAGCCTGTTTCAAAAGCCTTCCCGGAACCGAAGCCTCCTGCTGAGGAGGCGCCGAAGGCGCCGTCTCGAAGCACGAGCGAAAGCAGGCCCGAGGTTCCATTGCTGCGCCCACCGCGTCCGCCGATCTGTTCTGTGCCGCAGGCGGCAGAGGAGGTGCCATCCGGCAAGATCGGGAATTGAGACCAAAAGTCTTTCACTCGGTTAACCCGCGTCATGGGCTCGGCCATCGAGGCGCCGCCGCCGCCGTCCCTCGAATTGCACCAGAAGATCGTTCAATCTTACATGACTAAAGAAGGGGCCGCTGTCTTCAGCGCTGCAAGGTTTTTGGCTCCGGCTCGTGGGTTTGCGCGGGGTCAGCGTAGCGCTCTTTCAATCTCCGGGACTATCACATCACGGTAGCTTTCCGCGGTCATCGGCCCGACAAAACGATAGGCGATCGTGCCGTCGCCTTTGACAACAAACGTTTCGGGCACGCCATAGACGCCAAAATCGATCGCGGTCCGCCCCTTGTGGTCGGCGCCGATCCGCGCGAAGGGATCGCCGGCCTCGGCGAGAAAGCGCCTTACGTTTCCCGGCTCGTCCTTGTAGGCAAGCCCAAACAACCGCACGCCCGCGCGCGCAAGAGCAGGGTCAGTCGCAAGCCGCATGATCAGCTCATGTTCCGCGTGGCACGGCACGCACCATGAGGCAAAAACATTGACGAGCGTCGCTTTGCCTTGGCGGAGATCCGCATCCGAAAATCCGGGCTTGTCGGTCAGACCTTCGACGGGCGGCAAAACGAAGGCCGGGATTTGCCTGCCAATCAGCGCCGACGGCAGAAGCGACGCATCACCGGAATTGAGGCGGATCACGAACAGCGCCGCCAGCGCTCCGAAAACGGCTAATGGTAAAAAAACGAGAAGCGACCGCCGCGCGTGCGATCCCACTTCTGGCCGGGGCACGGTTGCCGTCATCTATTCGAAGCTTTCCAAGTCCAGGTTTTGCGGCTGCAAATCCCGGCGACCAATATCCAGGTCTTGGCGTGTCCCGCGCGACAATGACGAAAGCGCCCGTTTCAAGCGGATGTAATCGGCCAAGATCGTCACGATCATTCCCGTCACGATCACGAAGGCAAGGGCATAGGCCGCGACGACGAAGCCAAGATGCGGATCACGGCTCATAAGCCGCCTCCCATGCCGTGCGCGTTGGCCATTGCTCCTGCGCGCCCGCCGCCAGGATCGACAGGCGGCGCAGGCGCCTGCGGAGGATCTCGTTGCGGATCGCCATGAGATAGAGCGTGACGAACAGAAAGGTGAAGCCGAACGCCATCACCACGAGCGGCCAAAGCATGGACGGCGCGATCGCGGGACCGCCGAGGCGGAAGACTGAGGCCGGCTGATGCAGCGTGTTCCACCAATCAACGGAAAATTTGATGATCGGAACGTCGACCGCGCCGACAAGGGTGAATATCGCGGCGGCGCGGGCGGCCTTGCCCGGATCCTCGATCGTGTGCCACAAGGCGGCGAGGCCGAGATAGATCAAGAAAAGCACAAGAACCGAGGTAAGGCGCGCATCCCAGACCCACCACGCGCCCCACATGGGCTTGCCCCAGAGCGAGCCAGTGCCAAGGCAGAGCAAGGTGAAGCCGGCGCCAAGCGCCGCCGCCGGTTTTTGCGCCGCGTCGGCGAGCGGATGGCGCCAGACGAGCGTGCCAAGCGCCGCCGAGGTCATGACGACATAGATCGCCATGGCCAGCCAGGCCGCGGGCACATGCAAATACATGATCCGCACCGTCTCGCCTTGCTGATAATCGGGAGGCGCGACGAACCAGGCGAGATAAAGGCCAGCGCAAAGCAAAAGCGCCGTGAGCGTCGCCGACAACGGCACGAGCACCTTGGCGAGCCGAAGGAAATGAGCTGGGTTGGCGTAATTCGACATGATTTTCATCTAAGTTCGAACATAGGAAACTGGAGGTTGCATGAAGTGCGGCAAAACGTTCCGGTTTTTTATGGTGGAGCTGAGGGGACTTGAACCCCTGACCTCTGCAGTGCGATTGCAGCGCTCTCCCATCTGAGCTACAGCCCCCAAAATCGCTGTTTACGCGAGTGGCGAAGCGCATGCAAGGTTGTTGGGTCCGGCCGCCGGGCCTAGACATCGAATACATCGCGGCGCTTGTCGGGCTCCACTTGCCAGCGAGGCCCGGGCCGCGTAAACGAGCTTAGTCCAAGCAAGCGGTCCGGAGTTCCCATGCGCGCGCTTCTCGACGTGCTCTTAGTGGTTCTAAACCTCTATATCTATGTGATCATCGCCGCGGCGATCCTCTCCTGGCTCGTCGCCTTCAATGTCGTCAACCGCCATAACGACGTCGTGCGCTCCATTTGGAACCTTGTGACCGTGTTGACGGAACCGCTGCTCCGCCCGATCCGGGGAATGATACCAAATTTTGGCGGCATAGATATCTCGCCCCTCATTTTGCTTTTGCTGATTTGGTTTCTCGAGGATGTAATCGAGAGATATATTTATCCAAACGTGTTCTAAGCTTGCCTCGCCACGTTCCCTGGTCCGCTCACGCATTGCGCGGCTCGTCGTTAAAACAACTGGATTGCTTTTCGAATTGACGCACAAACTAAGATGCAAATATGCTAGGTTTTGGGTAAATTCCGTCGACAGGAAAACATTTGCGGATATACGAACATGGCCGACATTGTGCTGATCAATCCGCGTTTCGAGGCGAGCTATTGGGGTATGGAGCACGCCCTCCACCTATGTGCCAAGTTTGGCAAGCGCGCGAATATGCCGGTTTCAGCCCTGCCCTTGCTCGCGGCTCTGACGCCCGCGGAGCACAAAATCACTTTAATCGATGAGAATGTCGAAGATATCGATTTTGCTCTTTGTGCAAAGGCCGACATCGTCGGCATTACCGGAATGACGGTGCAGAGATTCCGTATGACGGAAATTCTCAAGGAATTGAAAGGGCGGGGCTGCTTTACGGTCGCCGGCGGTCCGTGGGTTAGCGTGCAGGAGGATTATTTCGGCTCGTTGGCCGATGTCATTTTCGTGGGGGAAGCCGAAGACACCTGGCCGCAATTTCTTGCCGATTGGGCCGAACGTAAACATGTCAGGCGCTACGAGCAGGCGGAGCGCACCGACATGAGCAAAGTGCCGCCGCCTCGCTACGACCTGTTGAAGTGGAACCGTTATGTCGTGGCTCCCGTGCAGTTCTCGCGCGGCTGCCCCTTCACCTGCGAGTTTTGCGACATCATTGTTACCTTCGGCCGTCGTCCGCGCCTCAAGACGATACCCCAGATTATTGCCGAATTGGAGGTGCTTCGCCGTTTAGGTGGGCTCGGTGCCGTCTTCATCGTTGATGACAATCTGATCGGCAATAAGAAGGCGATAAAACAGATTCTCCGCGAAGTGGTCGCCTGGCAGAAGGCGCATGATTATTCGGTGACTTTTTTTGCGGAGGCTTCGCTTGATTTGGCAGACGATGAAGAACTTATGGCCCTCATGGACGAGGCAAATATCCGCTCGGTCTTTGTCGGCGTTGAAACGCCCAACGAGGAATCGTTGCGTGAAACGAGTAAGCTGCAAAACCTGCGCGGAAAGGAGCGCAGCCTGGTAGAAAAGGTGCATGCCATCCAGGCCCACGGCATCGAGGTCTGGAGTGGGATGATCGTCGGTTTCGACCATGACGGCTTGGACATTTTCGATCGGCAGGTCCGTTTCGTCGAGCAGGCCCGTGTGATCCATACCTCGGTCGGCATGCTTACCGCGATCCCCAAGACACCACTCTATGCA
>JBOHJU010000207.1:0-5306 GCA_050728755.1 Methylocella sp. | reverse complement strand
AAAGTCGGCTGCAACGGGAGGGATTATGGGTCAAGTTTTGCACGGCCGCGCTCGCGCGGCGGACCCTGAGCAGCCTGGCCAAACAGCATGGGAATTCACCACCGGATCGGCTTCAGTATTTGTTCTTTCACCCGATTGCCTCGTCCCCGCCGATTCCGCGCTTGCATAGCATTTAGTCTTATGTTAGCGATTATGATCAGTCGTTACTAACTCTTTCCCAAGTAGTCCCCAGCCGGCGCGATCTTGGAGAAGCCATTTGTATCTTGGGTGGCGCCCGCGCCACGGGCGTAGTTAAGCGAGGGAGCCGTGCAGCCGCGCGCTTTTAGAAATTCGCTGGAATTTACGGTTAGATTTGTGCACGATCTCGATCGCGCCCGTAACGTGGGGGATTTATCGGCGCAGGTCTTGCGATACCTCTCGGAAATTGGGGCCGAACACGTCATAGCTGGGACAGTCCCAGGAGCGGGGACCCGGCGCCAACAGCTTAGCCATGTTTTGTTCGCCGCGTGGCCAGCGGAATGGGCGAACCGGTATGCATCACAAGGATATGTGCTTAAAGATGCAATTATTCGCCGCGCAAAATCGAGGGCCGCCCCATTCTTTTGGAGCGAGCTAGCTCCTATTATTGATGCTGATCCGGTGGCGCGCCTCGTAATGGAAGAGGCTCGTGAGTTTAATCTCGTAGGGGGGTTCACGGCCGCAATACCAACGCTTGATGGGCAAACGGTTGGGTTTTCCATTGCCGGCCGGCATTTTGAGATCGATCCTGACAGGCGCGGCGTGTTGACACTTATCGCGAGCTACGCGATAGGGCGCGCGATTGCGTTGCGGCAGGAATCGACGAACCAAAGCAAGAAGATTACCTTGTCGCCGCGCGAGCGCGAGGCTTTGCAGTGGGCGGCTGAGGGGAAAGCCGATTGGGAAATCGGCGCGGTCATGAACATTTCCGAGCATGGCGCCGATAAGCACATGCGGTCGGTCCGCGCGAAGCTCGGAGCGATCAACCGCACGCAGGCGGTCGCCGAAGCGATCCGCCGCGGACTGATCCAGTAGAACTACGCGAACGCGTACTACCTGTGTCCACCATACGTCGGCATTCTTAGGTCACTGCGCGGGAGGATTGCCTCGGCCAAGTGGCCCGTGGCATCTTCCAGACCTTAACCTGGAGAATGTCAGCGATGTCAATGATTCATATTGTATCCCCCGAAAACGACTACCTTTATCGTGACGAGATGGAGCAAGCGTATCGGTTGCGGCATCGTGTCTTCGTCGAGGAAATGGGCTGGCGCAATCTCGCTAAGCCGGACGGACGCGAGATCGATCAATTCGACAACAAGCATACCGTGCATATGCTCTACATCGAGCGTGGCGAGGTGCTGGGCTACCAGCGTCTATTACCTTCCACTCGGCCGCACCTGCTCTCCGACATCATGCCGGAGCTTTGCGAGGTCGAGCGCCCGGTTGGCGCCCATATTTGGGAGATTTCGCGCCATTGCGTCGCGCCGGGCCATCGGACCGGCGGACGTTACTCGAGCCCGATTGCCAACGCCCTGGGGTCGGGCTTGCTTGAATGGGCTCTTGAATGCGGAGTCTCAAAGTTCATCATCGAGATTGAACCGATGGGGCTTCTCCCCCTGGTCCAGCTTCATTTCCAACCGTTACCACTCGGCTTGCCAAGCAAGGTTAACGGACGAGAGGTGCTTGCGGTGACGCTCACATTCGACGGGCGAACGCTTGAGCGCTTTCGGGAAATGCGTGGCAACCGCCGCCGGGTCCTCGCCGAATCCTGCGAAAGGCCCGCCCTCCTGCATGCCTGAGGCAGGCCTCGTTTTTCTTTAACTCCGGCGGGAGGCGGCGGCGGCCGCGCGTTTCAATAATCATTCGCGTCGCTTCACGGGAAAAAGCGGCCCGCCGGTATGCCCTGGGCCGCTTTTGCGCTATAAGGGGCCATGACGCCATCGAATTGTGCCGGCATCAAGGCATTCTGGCTTCCGGCGGCTGCGCCGGAGGCGTGGCGGTTGGACCGGAATTCGTGAAAAAAATACCCAATCCGATCGACCGGCACGTCGGCGGCCGCGTCCGCATGCGGCGGGTCATGCTCGGCATGAGCCAGGAAAAATTGGGTGACGCCTTGGGTTTGACATTTCAACAGGTCCAGAAATACGAAAAAGGCATCAACAGGATCGGCGCGAGCAGGCTCCAGCAGATTTCACGCACGCTCGATGTTCCTCCGGCCTTCTTTTTTGAAGGAGCGCCGTCATTCGAAGCAATCGCCGGCCCCGAACCGGGGCCCATAGGCGTCGCGGAAGATTCGAGCGCCCCATATGTCGCGGATTTTTTAGCGACCGCCGAGGGCCTCCATTTGAACATGGCCTTTGCCCGGATTCAGGATCCAAAAGTCCGCAAGCGGATTGTCGATCTGGTGTCCTCGCTCGCCGGCGAAGAGCCCGGCGCCGCCTCGCGCGAAACCCTCGACCCTGATGAAGACCCACCGCGCTAAATGGAACGCGTTCGCTTAGACGACAAGATGGTGCGAATTGCTTGACAAAACGAACGGGTTGCCAAAAGCGTTGCCGCTACAATCTGTTCTTTTCTAGTGGAGAGTAAGCCTTGGCTCGCGAAAATTACCTATTTACGAGTGAATCTGTTGCGGAAGGCCATCCGGACAAGGTATGCGACCGGATTTCGGACGAGATCGTCGACCTTTTCTTCCGCGAAGGCGCGAAGGCCGGTTTGGATCCCTATCAGACCCGGGTCGCTTGCGAGACCTTGGCGACAACCAACCGGGTAGTTATCGCGGGCGAAGTGCGCGGCGCGGCGGTCGAGCAGGATGCGATCGAGGCCGCGGCCCGCGGCGCGATCAAGAACATCGGCTACGAGCAGGAGGGTTTCCACTGGCGAACCGCCAACGTCGAAATTCTTCTCCATGCCCAATCCGCCGACATCGCGCAAGGAGTCGACGCCGCCGGCAACAGGGACGAGGGAGCGGGCGACCAAGGAATCATGTTCGGTTATGCCTGCCGGGAAACGCCGGAGTTGATGCCGGCGCCGATCTACTACGCCCATAAAATTCTCGAGGAACTCGCCCGCGAACGCAAGGCGGGCTCTGGCGCCGCCGCCATGCTCGGCCCGGACGCCAAAAGCCAGCTCACGGTCAAATACCTGCGTGGCAAGCCCGTCGGCGTGACGCAGATCGTGCTTTCGACGCAGCATCTCGACAAAGATCTGGGCTCGCAAGACGTGCGCGATATTGTCGAACCCTATATCCGGAAAATCTTGCCGGAGGGCTGGATTGCGCCGGACACGATCTGGCACGTGAATCCGACCGGCAAATTCGTGATCGGCGGTCCTGATGGCGATTGCGGCCTGACCGGCCGCAAAATCATTGTCGATACCTATGGCGGCGCGGCGCCGCATGGCGGTGGCGCCTTTTCGGGTAAGGATCCAACGAAGGTCGATCGCTCGGCGGCCTACGCCGCCCGTTACCTCGCCAAAAACATCGTTGCCGCGGGTCTCGCCGAGCGCTGCACGATTCAGCTTTCCTACGCGATCGGCGTCGCCGAGCCGTTATCGATCTATGTCGATACCCACGGCGCGGGCCAGGTTCCAGAAGAAAAACTCGAGGCAACTCTCTTCGATGTCATGCGTCTTTCCCCGCGCGGCATCCGAGAATATCTTAAGCTTAATAGGCCGATTTACGCGCGCACCGCCGCCTACGGCCATTTTGGCCGCGCGCCCGACGCCGAAGGCGGTTTTTCCTGGGAAAAGACGGATTTGGCGGAGGAGCTGAAAGCTCACCTCGCCTGATTGGCGGCGGCGAGTAAGTCCTTGAATCCATCGCCCTCTGCCGACCTTTGAAGCGAATTTCTCTTTATTCTTGCAGGCGATTCCGGTGGCGATCTTTCCATGCTGTCGTGTCAGAATGAAAAGTTCAGGGTGACGATGAAATCGGGATTTTCGCTCGCCGTGATGCGCAAGCTGCCGCGCCCTTTGGGGTCTTTTACCTCCAAGCCATTATAAAAACAGAACGAAGTCTCCTTGCTGTCCTCCTTCGGCGGCCAATCGGTGAAGGATTCGACGCCTTCCGTGAGGGAGAGAGAAGGCATCTCGAACAGCCATTGCAGCTTGCGGTCGAGGTCCGACGTGCCATTTGCGCACGCCAGCGTGACCCACTCGTCACTTGCATAGTTACTTTCGTCGACTTCCTTCAAATAGATGGGATAATAGTCCCACAAATCATCGCCGAAGTCTTTCGTTGTCATGCAGCAGAGTAGGCTACGCCCTCCAGCCAGCAAAACGGCGCCAGTCACGAAAGAGTTCTCATCCACATTTGAATAATCCCGCTTACGCAGCCGGATTTCTGTCCAATCAAGAGTGAAGTTTTTTACCAATTGTTCCAAGTTCTCATCGTATTCTAAGATCATGCCACGCGTGGCACCTCTTTCGTTGAGCATCAAAAAATGAACCGCGCATTGACCACGAACTCAATGGGGTCCCCGCATGCGCAGACCTGCAAGTGTTTCGTGCGAGTGGGATCGCTCAACTCGATGCCGCCATAAAACTTTAAGAGGTGCTTTCGTGCGTCTGGCTCCATTCCTTCGGCCAATTCTTCCCCGCTCACCAACAGCCGTAATGAAGGTTTTTCAAAGAGCCACTGGGCTTTCTTTTCGATTTCAGTCGCACCGCCATCGCGAAGGAGGGTGATCCATTCACCTGGATCATAGGCCTTTTCGTCCACCTCTTTGAGGTAAATCGGGTGGTATTCCCAAATGGTTCCCGGGACGTCCTTTGCATCCATGCCGCAGAGCAACGAGGTCTTCCCCACGAACATAATAGAGAGAGATGCGAGCGAATTTTCGTCGCGCTGTACAAACCGCGATTTTCTTACGCGAAATTCTGTCCAATGAGGAATATAAGACCTCACCAAATTCTCTAAGTCTTTATCATAATCAAGGATCATTATCTGTTCCTATCGGGTTAAAATGGATTTTTTCTCGCGTTCTTCCGTTTATATCGATCGGGCGATCGATCCGGACTGAGCCATCTGTATTGATTCGAAGCTGCGTGCAATCGGTAGCTCTCAGCATTGTCGTTCCTTTGTCACTAACGTCCGGCGTCAATGTTTGCCCTTCTGTTAAGCTTTCGAACAACGTTTTTGCTTCATCCAATCCGCCGAGCAGGTCGGTATTCACCGTGTCTTTTCCCGATGGCTAAGTGTCCGTCTCGAAAGTTGTTGAATCATATGAATTGGTTGTGATTCAAGGGAGGCGGCCTGATTCGAGGAGGGGCCGCCGATGTGGACGAAA
>JBOHJU010000206.1:0-5435 GCA_050728755.1 Methylocella sp. | reverse complement strand
GTATTCTTGGCGTGCTGCAAGAGATAAGGGCTCGCGGCTTGGCTAAGCTCGTTTTGGCCGGTCGCTGACATGACAGTCGACGCCTTGGTGCGATGGGCGCGCGAACCCCGACCTTATGATGGCTGGCGCCGGAGTGTCAACGCTTGCGCCGCGCCTTGCTCCCCCGCGCGCGCCGGGCGGACTCTATGATCCGGCCGCGGTTCCGTTCAGTGGATTTTCAGGATCCCATCGGTAGCGAACCGTCTCGAAACGCATGCCGAGCGCATCGACGAGCACGAGCCTGCCGACAAGTCCTTCGCCAAAACCGGCGATTTCACGGATCACTTCCAGCGCCATCATCGCGCCAAGGATGCCGGTTAGGGCGCCGAGCACACCCGCTTCGGAACAAGCCGGCACCGCCCCCGCTGGAGGCGGCTCCGGATATAGACAACGGTACGTAGGATTGGGTTCGCCGAAGGGACCGTTTTCATATGGCCGCAGAACCGTCAGCGCGCCGTCGAAGGCGCTGGCCGCGGCGGTGACCAGCGGGCGCTTTTCGTAATAGCAGGCGTCGGACACGGCATAGCGGGTAGCAAAATTGTCCGAGCCATCGGCGACGACATCGAACGAGCCGACCATGGCGCGGGCGTTATCCGCGGTGAGCCTTGCAAGCAGCGCGGTGACCTTGACGTGCGGATTCAATCTTTCGATCGCCGCCTTCGCGCTTTCGGCCTTGGCGCGGCCAATATCCGCTGTGCCGTGCAGAACCTGACGCTGAAGATTCGACAGCGAGACGACGTCGTCGTCGAGTATCCTGATCTCGCCGATGCCCGCCGCCGCGAGATATTGAATGAGCGGCGACCCGAGACCGCCCGCGCCAATGACGAGCACCCGCGCGGCCTTCAGCTTCTGCTGGCCAGGTCCGCCGACACCGTGCAGCACGATATGGCGCGCGTAGCGCTCGATTTCCTCGGGCGAGAACATTGTCGCAGTTTAAGTCGATTTTCCGTTCCGCGACATCGGCAAAGAGCAGCTTCAAGCGCTGTTGGGTCCGGTCCGACTCGAGCGGCAATTAGGCACCCACCGGCCAGCGGAAGCGACCCGAGAACCTGCGTTGCCGGCACGTTTTATGCCAACGACCTTGTTGGTTGGTTATAGCCGGCTCATTATGCTTGAGTCTCATTTAGACGCCAATGAACTTCCATTGGTTGGCGGGCAGTTTCGACGAAATGAGCTGCCGGAACAAGGCGATTATTCGGGGTGGATTCACGAAAGCTTCGATTTTACGCGGGACTAACCAGCTAGTCCGGTCCCTTGTAATGCGCCAGACCGCGGGCGAAAAGCGCTTCCCCTTCGGCGCTGTAGAATTCGTTTCCCGGCAGCATATGCTGCAGGGGCAAGCGTGCAAGAATCGTCGGCCGATACTTCTCAATCAATGCCCAACGCCGCGGTTCCTCATCCAATTTCAAGGGCCAGTCGTCATCCCGATGCAGCATTACGCCGAAGGTCTTGCCGGCAGCGCGTGTGATGCGGGCGTACTCGGCTACGAACTGTTCCAGATTCGCGGCGATCGGCGGGTAGGTCTCGCAGACGATCGCATTGATGTCCGGGTGGCCCGCCAATTTCGCGAGGTCAACGCCACGCTGCCGGCCCCAAGCGCCCCACCGATGAATCTGTGGCACCGCAAAGTTCGGGTTTTGCACCTCCTCGTAGGGCAGGCTCCAGTGGAGGAGCCCGAAATACAGCGTGCCCTTCCAGCCCGGCTCGCCGCGGTTGACTTCGTTCGCCGCCGTGGCAAGCCGCCCGATCCAGTTTTTCAAAAAGAGATCGCAGGTGAACTCATACCAGTGGCGCCACACGCCCTTCGCACGCGGCAAGTCCACGAAACGCTGGCCGGGCTCGACCTCGGCCGGCACGTTCCACCCCGGCACAAATTGTGAGAGCCCGGCCCCATTGGCCACCATTTTTTGGTCATGAACCGGAAACTTATCGACCAGTTTACCGTCCTGCATTAACTCCTGCTTGCGGCAATATTCTTGCCACAAAGCCAAAACACGTGGACTGAAGGTCGGATTGTTCCAATAATCGAAACGAACCGCGTTCGGCGGCTGCTTGGCGAGATAGGTTAGGCAATCCTCGTTGAAAAACAGTCCCGTAAGCAAACCCTTCATGCGTTCCAGATACTTGCGTCTGAATTCGCCAGCGAACCAGTCCATCGCCTCTGGGTTGAGAACGTCGAACAGCGGTCCGGACGAAGAACCGTCTTCCGCCGGGATCTGGGCAGGCATAATCCGGCCATCGGCCTCCATCCCATGCGCCTGGAATTCCGGGCGGATAGGTCCAAATGAACGGACGCGCCTCAGCATTCGAAAGGTGCTGGCCCATAGACCGACGCCCTGCAAAGCCGCTTCACGCGCCACGGCTTCGTGCGCGCGCAGGTCTTGGGCGTCATAATAGAGCGAGGAGAACTCAACCGCATCGACCCGTCCGGCAATTTGTCCGAAAAGCCGGCGCGCTTCTTCGGCCGTGCTGATTGCCCCGAATTTGCTTTGGTTGTAGGTGCTCACATCCTGGACTATCAAGTACCCGCGCGGCAGAGGCGGCCGTGGCTGCATATCTACAGGGGCAGCGGCCCGCAAGATGCGCTCGCGCGGGAAGGTCCCCAGGACCGCGCCCATTCCCAAGTCTTTGAGAAAAAGCCTGCGATTAACGGAATTCCCGAGCAGTTCTTTCATATCGGCATAATATTCGATTAACAAGTTTCGGTCTACTTGACCTCTTAGTCAACGCATAATTTGCTGACTTTTGAGATGGAGCCGTTACATTATCAAATTCTAAAAATACCACAGCCACACAACACCGCTTGCTATTAGCGATTGACACAAAGCGTTACACTTGGATGTGATACGCCTGACGCCTTGCTTAATCATGCTCGACTTTCCAAAGTTGACCAACACGTCTTTGATCTTCCTGCCGTCAGCGCAAGCGCCGGTTCAAATAGCGTGTCATGCGCCGCTCGACAACGATGAATACACTCACAGAAACTGTGATTGAAATCATAATACACGCGAGGATCAAAATCCCCCCTCATCCAGGCCCGTACGCATCAGAATCGTCGGAGCCAGCGGGGCAAAGAGCGGATGAAACAGATAGAGCGAATAGGAAGCTGCGCCAAGACCGATCAGGAAAGCGGGGATCCGGCCGGCAAGCCATCTTTCGGAGAACACCGCGCCGGACACGACGAGCAGGGCCGGCACGCCGCTCCCGATGAAACGCGGAACCGGTATGTCGGACGGCCCGCCGTTATAAAACGTCATTTTATTACTATCGTCAACTGGTGCGTCTGGGGAGCGCCGGCGCCGCGCCCGGCCAAGGCAAAATTCATAGAGGCACGTGCGTGCGGATAGACCATGGCTGCGAGCAAGGTCCTTGCAACCGGCGGCCGGAGGGTAATTGGCGCCTCGTATCCGCTTGGCAATACATCGGCCGATCGGAACTTTCGCACCATCGTTGGTGGAACCCTTCCGCTTCGGACTCTGCGCGGCCGCATCCTTCGTCACCCGATCTAACCTTAGCGGGAACGATTGTACATGGCGAAGGCAATCGCTATAAGGGCGGCGGCTTGAGAATTGGGAGTCGCGCAAGTGCCTATCGAGGAGGTCAAAGGCGGCTACAAACCGTCCGGAGACGAAGCCTTTATGAACCAGCGCCAGAGGGATTATTTCCGGCGCAAATTAATTGCCTGGAAAGAAGATATCCTGCGCGAGAGCCAGGAGACCCTCGTCGTATTGCAAAAGGAGAGCGAGAACCATCCCGATCTTGCCGATCGTGCCTCTTCGGAGACCGGCCGGTCCATCGAATTGCGGGCGCGCGACCGGCAACGCAAGCTGATCGCAAAGATCGACGCGGCGCTGGAGCGGCTTGACGATGGCACTTATGGCTATTGCGAAGAGACCGGCGAGCCTATCGCCCTGAAGCGGCTCGATGCGCGGCCGATCGCAACCCTTTCGGTGGAGGCGCAGGAACGCCACGAACGGCGCGAACGGACCCACCGCGAGAGCTGACTCAAAGCTCTTTCCGGGCCGCATGATCGCGACGGCATCGCGGCCGCGGGGCGTTGGCAACAAAACCGGGGTCCGGCTTATCATTGTTGCCGCGCCGCGCCCGCTGGCGTTAGCCGTGCGCGCGTCCTAGCAGTCGCGCCATTTCTTCCTCGAGCGTAACGGCGCCGTCTTGCGCCGAATCAGCCGTCGAAGCCTCCAAGATTAAACGATTGGAGGCAACAGCCGGAGCGGCCGGCCCCGCAGATTGCGTCGCAGGCGCGAGCGGAAATTCAGTAGGCCATGCCACTTCCCCCGCCAGGGAGGTTTTGGGATGCGCGCTTGCGGCAAGTGCGTCTGCGAACAATGTCTCGGATGGGCCTGATGGGGCTGGGTGGGCGGCGGTCCCCTGCACCTGGCGCAGCGCCGGGGCCCGCAAAAATGGAGCGGCAATAGTCCGGCGCGGAATTTCTTTGGCGGGATTGGTTCCAAGCTCGGGCTTTTGCGGCGGACCGGAGCCGCCGCGGAGCGGCTCGCGTTGATTCGATGTTCCTTGGCCAAATGGAGTGACGGGTGCCGGCATGCGCCTTGGCGGAAGCGGAAAAGCCGGTCGCCTTGAAGCGGGCAAACCGGACGGCGGCGTGGAATCGCACACGGATTCATCGATGCGGACGGCGGCCGTCAACCCGGTCTCCCGCTCCAACCCGGCGGCGGGCGGAAACGGCATTTCGCGCGGCAGTGCGTTCGGCGGCTGGGCTTCCTCCGGTGAAGGCCAAGAAAATCCCGCCGGCGCCAACGGCACGTCGTGCGGCTCTCTCTCGCGCCGCTCCTTGCCGCGAAGTCTCGCCTCGCGAAGGTCGCGCGGCTCGCGGCTCTCCGCGCGGACAATCTCCGATTCGATCACGATGTCGTTGGGTCCCCCGATCATCAGAAGATGTTCGACATTGTCGCGTCTAATAATAATGAGCTGGCGCCGCCGGTCGAGGTCGAACGCATCGACGGTCCCAAGCCGCGGCGGCCGCGCCCTTCCATTACGCGGCAACCGGAGCCGGCGCCCAACCGTTCGACGGAAAATAAGCGACAACAGAGCCCCGGCGGCGAGCAATGCGATCGCCGCAGCGGCAAAGCTGAAACTCTTGCTCGCGAAAAAACTTTCATACAAGCCTGGCATCTGGCGGCTCATTTTAAGAAAACGGCGGGAGCGTTTGCTTAGTGTAGCATGTTCCAAGCCGATATGCGGGCATCGGCTAGAATTTATTGACGAAATTCATCAAAATTTATTAAATATTAGGGAATTATCCCCTTTACACACGTACGAACTTATGAGATATTGGCGGTCATAGGAGATCGCCATGACTACCCGCAAGCGCAGCCGTCCATCGAAAGCCGGTCAAAAAGAAGGCAACGTTCAGCCGT
>JBOHJU010000205.1:0-5507 GCA_050728755.1 Methylocella sp. | reverse complement strand
GCTGCCGGGCTTTGCCGACATTCATCCCTTGCAGCCGCAATCTACCGTGCAAGGCGCGCTCGAGCTTATCGCCGAACTCGCCCGCTGGCTGATGGTCATGACCGGGATGGACGCCGTCGCCATGTCGCCGCGAGCGGGCGCGCATGGCGAGGCCTGCGGCATGATGGCGATCAAGGCCGCGATCGCGGCGAAGGGAGAGGATGAAGTCCGCAAAATCGTTCTCGTGCCGGAGTCGGCGCATGGCACCAATCCGGCCTCGGCGGCCGGCGCCGGACTTGCAGTCCGCCCGGTTCCGGCGCGCGCCGACGGCACGCTCGACCCGGCCGAGGTCATGCGCAGGCTTGGGCCGGATGTCGCCGCGATCATGTTGACCAATCCCAACACCTGCGGACTGTTCGAGAAGGACGTGGTTGAGATCGCCGCCTTGGTCCACGAGGCCGGGGCTTATTTTTATTGCGACGGTGCGAATTTCAACGCCATCATGGGCAAGACGCGTCCGGGCGATCTCGGCGTCGATGCGATGCATATCAATCTTCACAAGACCTTCTCGACGCCGCATGGCGGCGGCGGACCGGGCGCTGGCCCGCTCGTCCTCTCGTCGCGGCTTGCGCCTTTCGCGCCGGTGCCTTTCCTGCGCCGGGAGGATGGCGGCTTTCGCCTCGTCGAGCATCGGAGCGAGGCGCCGGATTCATTCGGCCGGATCGCGGCTTTCCACGGCCAGATGGGCATGTTCGTGCGGGCCTTTGCCTATATGCTCTCGCATGGCGCCGGCGGCTTGCGGCAGGCCGCCGAGGACGCCGTGCTGAATGCGAATTATGTCCGCGCGAGCCTCAAGGATCTCATGTCCGGGCCTTTTTCCGAAAGGCCTTGCATGCACGAGGTTTTGTTCGACGAGACATGGCTGAAGCCCACTGGCCTCACAACGCTCGATTTCGCCAAGGCGATGATCGACGAAGGCTTTCATCCAATGACGATTTATTTCCCCCTCGTGGTGCACGGCGCGATGCTGATCGAGCCGACCGAATCGGAATCGAAAGCTTCCCTCGATCTTTTCATCGCCGCCTTGCGCGATCTCGCGCTGGCCGCAAAGCGCGGCGAAACCGAGCGCTTTGTGGGCGCGCCCCGTCACGCGCCCCGCGAGCGCCTCGACGAGACCCGTGCGGCAAGACACCCCACACTGAAATGGACGAAGCCAGAGGCGTGAATGGCGGGATTTTGCGAATATTCGCCCGGTGAATTTTGGTACGATTGGAGCCGGAAACTTTAGAAAGCCTCACACATCTCGCGGGCTTTGGGCGCGTGCGATTGCGCAAAAAACCGGTAATTTTGGCGGTTGGGTGGCGCGGCCGCATCCCCCGATTAGGGGGGTGCGCTGAAACCGCTCTTGAGATAATATGCTCATTGTACCGCAACCGGGGCGCTACGGCAGCGTCTAGCACTGGAACTGTATCCGCTAAGCAGGAGGCGCGCCTAAATAGCGGCTAATCCATCTTAATCCTGGCCAAGGAGAGCTTATGCTATGGCGATCACACTGAGACCAACACCCCCTCCATTTTCGGCGCCAATTAACGCTGGCTCGGCCGATAACAACGTACCGGCTGTGGCAGGCACATCCGGCCAGCTGCTAGGACAAATTGTGGAATTGGGGGGCGGAATAGGCGTTGTGGGCCAATCCGGATCTGGAGACGGAGTCTTCGGAATTAGCAACGATGGCAACGGAGTTCATGGTCAAAGTACGAACGGGATGGCGATAGTCGGGTTCAGCCAAAACCAAGACGCGATCAATGGAACAAGCTCTGCCCCGGGGCACGCGGGAGTATCTGCAAATAACAATAACGGCGGGTACGGGCTGTGGGCCAAATCTTGGGGGACTAAGCCAGGTACCGGCGGAATCTCTGGATACTTCAATAGCGATGGCAACAATGCAATACAAGCCGCCAGCACAAGTGAAAATTACGATGCAATCGTCGCGCAAAGTTCTTCATCGAAGCATGCCGCGCTATCCGCTCAGAATAATAATGGCGGTTACGGTCTTTGGGCCTCCAGCACCAACACGGGCGGCCAGGGCGGCATCGGGCTTTACGCCAAAGGCGCCACGTATGCCGGTCAATTCGACGGACCTGTTATTGTGACGGGTCAGTTGACCGCCATTGCTGGATCCGCGGCGCACGCGATAGCCACAATTGGCGATGTCGAGATCCGCGGAACACTCAACACAACCGGCGATGTCGAGGTCACGGGTGATGTTAAGCTAATTGGCGCAGATTGCGCCGAACACTTCGACGTTATCGACGCGAGTGTGTGTGACCCTGGCACTGTCATGGTGATTGATGACACTGGCGTACTCGTGCCGAGCTCGCAAGAATATGATCACCGTGTTGCGGGTGTGGTGTCGGGAGCGGGAGACCTCCGTCCTGGTCTAATCCTCGACCAGAAAGGGGACAGCAACGGACGACGGCCGATCGCCTTGGTCGGCAAAGTTTACTGCAAGGCCGATGCTACGTACGGAGCGATAGAGATTGGCGATCTATTGACGACGTCGCCGACACCCGGTCGTGCAATGAAGGCAGACGACCCGGTGAAGGCATTTGGATCCGTCATTGGCAAGGCCCTTGGCTCTTTGTCAGGAGGAAAGGGTCTCCTTCCCGTTCTTGTGGCGCTGCAGTAAATTGATCGGCACTGCGGAAAGCGAATCTAACCTGGTGCGCTGCGGTTTAGAAAGCGTTGCTCAAGAGAGACTCATTGCCAATAAATGTACTAGGCTCGATCACCATGGCTAGAAGAAGCTCTCAGATTACGCTCCAGAACAATACAGACCAAGATCTGTCGCTCCAGAAGTGGCACCTGTGCCACGGCATTTGGAGCGGCAATACTTCGCCTCCGGCGACTATTGGGAAGGGGACAACCGCCACCTGGCAAACGGAGTCTTCCGGGATCGCGACGGGGACGGAAGCATGGGTTAAGTACCAAGTCACCAATCCGGACTTGAACTGTGTCCCCGAGCTTGTGTGGATCTATTGGGATAATCCCTTCGTATGGGCGGACGATACCAAAGCCTTTGACGGCGGCGTCCAGACCACGGACTGGACACCGTACTGCAAACCGGATGATGACAGTTGGAAATGGGACACACCCGGAGGGTTTCCTCACGGCGGAACCAATCCTCCCGAGTGCACGCACGTCATCTTCATCATTAATCAGACCGGCAATGGCATCCAAGGACTCTCATGGTGGGACTTTGCAGTCAATTGGCCCGCTCTACTTGGACTTACTGTCCTTGGCCAAGCAGATATCCATCTGCAAATCACACTTGGATTGGGGCTCAAGGGCAGCGTGCGCCAAATGTTTGGAACCCAAGACATTCTCGCCATAGCACGCCAGAAGCAACAAAAGAGCCTGAGAGCGCTCATGCATCTGTAGCCACGGATTGCATGCGTGAAAATTGTTATCATGGGGAAGGCAGCCGCATCGGTGAACCAACTAAAATATCGAGAAGCTCGCACCCACGGGTGATCACGAAAATCTTTTAACGCGCCCGGAAAGCTGCGTTACGAGCATAGCGGCGATCGCGCAAGTTCCTTCGAGCAATGTGTTCGACTATTGCTCCGTCAACAGCCAACTTGTGGCGCAACACCCGAAAGCGCTCAGGCCAAGGGACCGCTTGGCCCGACGAGATCTTCAAGCAGGATGACGTGAGCGCGAGCAGTCGCGGGAGGAAGCGGAGGCGACCTATCAAGCGATGGCCGAAACGTATTCTGTCTTCGGCTACGAGCTACTGCCTTTGCCACGTAGCTCGGTCGAGGATCGTGTGCGCTTCGTGATAGATTATATCGGGTCGGCCCGCTGAATGTGCGCGTCTGGAATGAACTGCAACCTTCGCTCTGCGGCGCTGTGAATGGCCGAGGGTGTGCCTACGATCGCCCACGATAGGGATGGAGCCAGAGCAGCCGATAGCCGCCCTCCATCATCTTGAGACCGTAGTGCACGAGGCGAATCGTGCGATCCCGGAGATCATGGCCCTTCCAGGCGCGTCCTGAGATCTAGCCGACGCCGAATAGGGCATGCGCGATCTCACGGTATGGAAGATTCACCAAAAGGCGGTAGCTTCCCATGCTTTCCTTTGCAGTGCATGGCGTGATGTTGACATAAAGACTTGCTTATATCTTTATTGATCTCTGCGCGGGAGCCTGATATAGACCCAGATCCTCATTCCGGAGCGCCAGGAGTCCATGACCCATTCGTCGCATGATTACGCCATCGCCGACTTTGGTCTTGCCGCCTGGGGCCGCAAGGAAATCGCGATCGCGGAAACCGAAATGCCGGGTTTGATGGCAACCCGCGCGGAATATGGCGCGAGCCATCCGCTCAAAGGCGCGCGGATCGCCGGATCGCTCCATATGACAATCCAGACCGCCGTGCTGATCGAGACCTTAAAGGCGCTCGGCGCCGATATCCGCTGGGCCTCTTGCAACATTTATTCGACCCAGGATCATGCCGCCGCCGCGATCGCTTCGACCGGCACGCCGGTCTTCGCCATCAAGGGCGAAAGCCTCGTCGATTATTGGGATTACACCCATAAAATTTTTGAATGGAACGACGGCGGCACGGCGAACCTCATTTTGGACGACGGCGGCGACGCCACGATGCTTATTCATCTCGGCATGCGCGCCGAGGCGGGCGACACGGCTTTTCTCGGCAAAGCGGGCAACGAGGAAGAAGAGGTTCTTTTCGCGGCGATCAAGCAGCGGCTCGCCTGCATTCCCGGCTGGTACGCCAAATGCGGCCATGCCATCAAGGGCGTCAGTGAGGAGACGACGACCGGCGTCCACAGGCTTTATGTGATGGAGCGCGACGGCAAGCTTCTGTGGCCCGCGATCAACGTCAACAATTCGGTCACCAAGTCGAAGTTCGACAACCTTTACGGCTGCCGGGAATCGCTTGTCGACGGCATCCGCCGCGGCACGGATGTGATGATGGCCGGCAAGGTCGCGATGATCGCGGGCTTCGGCGACGTCGGAAAGGGTTCGGCTGCCTCGTTGCGCAACGCCGGTTGCCGGGTGCTGGTGTCCGAGGTCGATCCGATCTGCGCCCTGCAGGCGGCGATGGAGGGCTACGAAGTCACAACCATGGAGCAAGCCGCGCCCCGCGCCGATATTTTCGTCACCTGCACCGGCGATGTCGACGTCATCACGGTCGATCACATGCGCACGATGAAGGATCGCGCCATTGTCTGCAATATCGGTCATTTCGATTCGGAGATCCAAGTCGCGGGCTTGCGCAACTTCAAATGGCACAACGTCAAGCCGCAGGTCGACGAGATAGAATTTCCGGACGGCAAGCGGATCATCCTTCTGTCTGAAGGGAGGCTCGTCAATCTCGGCAATGCGACAGGACACCCTTCCTTTGTGATGTCGGCTTCGTTTACCAATCAGACCTTGGCGCAAATCGAACTTTGGACCAAGCAAGGCCAATACGATCGCAAGGTCTACACCTTGCCAAAGCATCTC
>JBOHJU010000204.1:0-5512 GCA_050728755.1 Methylocella sp. | reverse complement strand
GCGGCGGCGAGGTCGCTGTTTTGAATTTGCAGCCTATGGTGGTTTTGCCCTGTTTCGTCTCGCCGGACCGGCCCAAGATAGAGCGTTTCGGCTGGTCCAACATGACCAGCTTGCCTCGACCAACGACGAGGGCTTGACCCGCGCCAAAAGGGGCGATCCCGGTCAGCTATGGGTGATCGCCGATACCCAGACCGAGGGCCGCGGCCGCAATGGCCGCGTCTGGTCGTCACCGAGAGGCAATCTTCATGCGAGCCTGCTACTGATCGATCCGGCGCCGCGGCAGAGGGCCGCGGAACTCGGCTTTGTCGCCGGCGTCGCGGCCGCCCACGCATTGCGCGATATCCTTTGCGGGGACCGGCGTGTTAGGATCAAATGGCCGAATGATGTTCTCCATGACGGCGCCAAGCTTTGCGGAATATTGTTGGAAAGTGCAAATCTCGCCGATGGGCACTTCGCGTGTGTCGCCGGTGTCGGCGTGAATTGCCATTCGTATCCGGAAAATACTTCTTATAAAGCAACCAGTCTCTCGGCGATCGCTGGCCGGCCAGTCGCGCCTGCAAGAATGTTCGCGCGGCTTTCCGCGACGATGACGCGGTGCCTCGATGTTTGGGCCGCGGGCGCCGGTTTTGAAACGATCCGCGCCGAATGGCTCGCGCTCGCCGCCGGTCTTGGCACATGGATCGGCGTGGCGCAGCCCTCGCGAACAATCGAAGGCACGTTTCAAACGATCGATGCGACCGGACGACTTATTCTCGAACAGGCGTCCGGCCAGGTCGCGATCGAGGCGGGCGACGTTTTCTTTTCGCCGCCGTGTAGCTCTGCTACGGCCGGCGGATGGTAAGGAGCACATTCAGCCGCGCGACGCCGACGTGTTGCTTTGTTGTATTTTGTCGCCAGCCGGCTGGTGCTGTCTGGATCGCGCCGTTAAGGTCGAGGAAGGGTTCGCACAAATGAACGAAGGTAATGACGAGCTCGTCTTTGTACCGCTTGGAGGCGTGGGCGAAATCGGCATGAACCTCGCACTTTACGGCTTTGGCCGCAAGGGACGCTTGAAATGGCTAATGGTCGACTGCGGAGTGGCTTTCGCGGGCCCCGATCTCGCCGGGATAGACCTCGTCATCCCGGACATAAGCTTCATCGAAAAGGCGCGGGCCGATTTAGCCGGTCTGGTGATCACTCATGCGCATGAGGATCACATCGGCGCAATCGCTGACCTATGGCCGCGGCTCGGCTGCCCCGTTTATGCGACACGTTTCGCCGCCGCGCTTCTTGAAGCCAAGCGCCTCTCCGAGCCCGGCGCCCCGGATGTTCCAATCACCGTCGTCGCGCAAGGAGCGGCCACCGCGATCGGGCCTTTTGATGTTGAATTTATCGCCATGGCACACTCGATCCCGGAAAGCTCTGCGCTCGCCATCCGCACGCCGCTTGGCATGATTGTTCATTCCGGAGATTGGAAAATCGATGCCGCGCCGGGAATAGGCAAGCCGACCGACGCAAGACGTCTTGCCGCGATCGGCGCCGAGGGGGTTTTGGCTCTCGTCTCCGATTCGACCAATATTTTGCGCGAAGGCGTGAGCCCCTCGGAAGCCGACGTCGGCAAGACCTTGCGAGACATCGTCGGAAACGCTTCCGGGCGCGTCGTGGTGACCACTTTCGCTTCCAATGTGGCGCGCATTCGCGCCGTCGCCGAGGCAGCCATGGCGGCAAACCGCACGGTCGTGCTGGCTGGCCGCGCGATGGAGCGGGTGGTCGCCGTCGCGCGGGAATGCGGCTACCTCGACGGCATTCCGGATTTTTTTTCCCAGGATGCGTTTGCCCACATGCCGCGCGACAAACTGGTCCTGCTAGCAGCCGGAAGCCAGGGCGAGAACCGTTCCGCGATCACGCGCATCGCAGAAGGCGGCCACCCTGTCGTTTTGCTCGATCCCGGCGACAAAGTAATTTTTTCCTCGCGAACCATTCCCGGCAATGAAAGGGAGGTCGGCCGCATCGTCAACAATCTCATAAGATCGGGAGTCGAAGTCATCACCGATCGCACCGCCCTCGTCCACGCCTCGGGTCATCCGCGCCGCGGCGAGGTCGCGCAGCTCTACGCCTGGACCAGACCAAAAATCGCGATTCCCGCGCATGGCGAGGACATTCATCTCGCCGAACATGCGGCTTTCGCCAAATTGCAGGGCACGCGGCATGTCATTGCAGCGCGCAACGGAGACGTTGTGTTGCTTGCGCCGGGATACCCTGGGATTGCCGGCGAGGTGCCAAGCGGCCGTCTCTTCAAGGACGGAAATTGCCTCGTTCCTTGTGGCGACGAAGCCCTGAAAGCACGCCAGAGACTCGCGGCTTCGGGGATCGTCACAATTGCCTTGGCGGTCACCAGGCAGGGCGATCTCGCCGGGGTGCCTGACGTCATGACGGCGGGGATACCCGCGCGCGCCCGCGACGGTGTCGCGATCGACGCGATCGTTGACGACACGCTGTTTCAAACCTTCGATCAATTGCCCCGGCAAAAGCGGCGCGACGCGGAGATCGTCTCCACCGCGATCGAAAAAGCGGTGCGCAGCGCCATCGCGGGTGCCTGGGGCAAGCGGCCCGCGGTCCATGTACTGGTTGTCGAGGTGTGATCGCGTGCGGGAGCAATTCGCGTGATCGGGCGATTGAATCATGTCGCGATCGCGGTCAAAGATGTTGCGGCCGCGAGCGCGGTTTATCGCGACGCGCTCGGCGCCACGGTGAGCGGACCCTTGGCCTTGCCAGGGCATGGCGTGACAGTGGCTTTCGTCGAGCTCGAAAACGCCAAAATCGAGCTGATCGAACCGCTCGGCGAGCATTCCCCAATAGAAAAATTCCTGGCTAAAAATCCTGGCGGCGCGATTCATCATCTCTGTTTCGAGGTCGCCGACATTTTTGCGTCGCGCGAGCAACTGAAACGGGCCGGCGCGCGCGTTCTCGGTGATGGACGCCCAAAAACCGGGGCGCATGGCAAGCCAGTCCTTTTTTTGAGCCCGAACGATTTTGCCGGAACCTTGATTGAACTCGAACAGATCTGAACGTCCGGCCTGTTGCTAGCCAACGGTTCACGGCTTCCGCCCCGTGCGTTTTGCACCGGAACAGCCGCCTCAGCTCAATCCCTTGTTTCTGTTGGCGCCACGCGCGGGCTAAAAATTATTGCCGAGTTCAAGGCGAATCGCCGTCGCGAACAATTTTTCCGGTCCCGCTAAAATCTCGCTGAGTGTTTATAATATGTTCTTGCTTTATTCACTTTATGACGCTATAATGTGCCTTTCCTGGTTGAATCGAGGTTGGTCATGTTCCTTGGATTGCTCCGGCGCCGCAGCGAATGGAATGCGGCAATTGCGGCCGACGCTCGCCGGCTCATGGAACGCTTCAACGACTCCGCCTATTTCGAGGCGCGCGAACGGGTCCGCGGCCGCTGCATCGACGGCCCGCACCCGGCGCGCCATTGGACTGCGGTCAAGCTCGAGATCGCTAGGCGGCAGCGGATCGCGATCGGCCTCACCGGCGCCGACATGCGGGCATAGTTTTCCCCCGCGCCGACGCCCGAGCGTGAGCCTAGCAAAACAGAGGGAACTTGTTATCCGACGTCGTCGCCGTGATGCGTTGCATCCGTCCCGGCGATATCCGCCGTTGCCGGAAGGCGGCCGAAGTTCCCCCGCGGAAAGCTTGCAGGCGTGGCGCCGAGCCAGGGCGCCCAAGCCGCCTGAGCAAAGCGCATCCAGAATAGAAATGGATTTGTGGCCTCCAGGAAACGGCCAAATGCCTCGAAGGACGGCGCCGCTTGCAGACTGATTGTAAGGCGCTCGGCGTCCCCGGCCGGTGAACGGCCATGAATAATCTCGATGTCGAGATTTGGCAGCCGCGCGGTCGCCTTGGTTTCCTCGAAATAGCCTTGTGGCATTACTCCTCCCTCGCATGCGGCCGACAGCGGGTGCCGGAGCGGTGCCGCGGACACTAGGGGTACAATAGGCCGACGTTGTACCAGCTCTATCGATGAGGTCAAACGCCGCCGTCTCCATTGCCGGAGCGCGCGGCCGTGTCCTCGGCCGGCGGCTACGAGGGCGCACCAACGTTCGATCCGCCCCGGACACTGAACACGTTCGCCGTTCGCTGACTTCAATCGCGATCCACAGATGAGTCAGGGCGCCTGCGCCTGGCGGCGGGCGTCACCATTTTTTTTGCGGCGCTCTCCTGCTGATGTCACAGAGCATATCCGAATGGATGTTCAGACCGATATTGGTCATATTGTAAAAATGTTCGCTGGCAACAAGCCAGACGATCTCGCAGATCTGGCGCTCGGAATAAAAGCGGGACACGCGAGCAAAAGTGTCCGGGTTGACCTTCTTGTCTTTTGTCAGCTCCGTCACATAGTCCAGCGCGGCGCGTTCCGCATCGGTAAAAAGAGGGCTCGTCCTGTACTGCTCTAGTGCATCAAACTTGGCTTCATTCATCGACTCTTTGATCGCGGCTCATCGGCCGATATCGATGCAGAAAAGACAGATGTTGATTCGCGCCACCTGTTCACGGATAAGAAAAGCAGTCTCCGGCGGTAGCTGCAGCATCTTATCCAGCTTGTTTATTTTGCCAGTGAACATGCCGAATGCAAGAGGCAACCGCGCGGCATACACTTTCAGCGGGGTTAGCACTTTGCCGAATTGCCGGCGTGCGATGACATACAGAAGCTTCATGATCAGCCCCTGGGGCTTTTCGATGGGAGGAAGGAATGTGTCCATTTTTATGTTTTCCTTTTCATGCAGCCTTCACTTCGCTTACCTTTTTCAGGTAGCGAGGGTGGTGGTCAGCGCAGACACTGCAGCGGTCGGTCTGGCACGCGCGCAGCTCGACGAGGCAAGCGTCCGCGACGGCACGACGTCAGTCCAATCCTGCGGTCACCCGCTCCAGGGCCGCAAAGAACCCTTGCCACCCGCCCTTGGCGCCCTGGTAGTACTGCTGCTGATCCGGCCGGAAGCCCGACTGCTCCATGCGCAGGTGGGTCCCCGTGCTCGTTGGGGTGAGAGTCCAAGTGACGACACTCTTGAGATCATAGGCGCCCCACGTGTAAGATAGCGTTTCGTTCGGCTCGACTGCCAGGACCTGACAGTCAACAACGCCCCAGTCTGCGATAAGATTGAAACGGTGGTCCACGACAGGCTTGAAGTCGTTCTTCATGAACCACTCCTCGATCAAGTGTGGTTGCGTGAGCGCGCGCCAGATCTTTTCCGGCGGAAAAGGTATCTCCCATTCGACAACGACGGCGAGCGTTTCGGTCGCAGTATTGGTCATTGGTCCATCCTTTTGAGAAGCGTTTCCAGGCGATCGAAACGATCGCGCCAGGATTCGGCGCACTGGCCGGCTAGATTCGTTCGCCGGGCAATTGGCTGGCCTGCTTCACCCAGGCGGCGAGCCGAGCTTCGTCATGCTGCTCACCCTCGTGGATGTCGAGGTAGCGCATGTCCTTGTTCTTGGACTCGCCGGGGGGAAGAGGACGCAGTGATGC
>JBOHJU010000203.1:0-5517 GCA_050728755.1 Methylocella sp. | reverse complement strand
GATGGAGGGTGTGGTCCGGGCTCCCTCGGCGTTCTCGATAACCTTCGGCGTCGTACCTTCCATGATCGCCACGCAAGAATTAGTGGTGCCAAGGTCGATTCCGATTACTTTAGCCATGATTGCACTTCCTTTCGATCCGCAAGACCACCAGATCCCGCCGAGGCGATCCGGCAAATGGGCGGACGGATTTCCGCCCGGTCCCCGATTAAGTTCAAATTGGTATGGCAGCGCAGGAACGCAAGATGCGTCGAATATAAGTGGACGATCGAGGTGTGCAAGGCGAAGGTTCGAGGGAAACGGTGGCGCGCGCCACAATTTATCACGCCTCATGCCGCCGGCAAGGGCGCGGCCATGCCGCCGGAATCCTGACGGGAATCCAGTAAGTTTGTCTTGTTTCAATGGCCAATCGCGCAAACGTGCCAGGACGCGGCCCAAAGTGCTATCGTGCCGTGCTTCTCAACGGGCGGGATTCCAGTTGCGACACTTGCCTGCGGTAGTGCTTCTTGCGGCTCTCGTCAGCCCGGCGGTGGTGCGCGCGCAACTCATGCTTCCGGGCGCCCTTCAGGCGTCGCCTTCCGAGACAGGTAAGACGGCGCGAAGTCCCGCCGGGGCCGCGCCAAGGCAACCGAAACCGGCGAAATTAAAGCCGCCCTCGGAGGAGACAATTCTCGGGCGCGAGCTATCGCGTGACGGATTTGCCGGGATCATCGCCTTCCGGCGCGGGTCTGGCGAAGGGCTTGAGATCACCCGGCTTTCGATTGCCGGAGAAGAAATTTCGCATCCTGGCGAACAATGCCGGGTCGAAGTGGTCGCGGGCACTCCGATCCAAGCAAGAGCCGCCGGGCACCCCAACGGCGTATTGCGCTATCAAGTCGAAATCGGAGCCTGCCCTTTTTCGCTTGACGTGCTGGAGGGAGCCGTCCTCGTCACCCGCATGCCGCAAACCTGCGATTTCCGGGCGGCGGATTGCCGGGCCGATCCGGCCGGACTTTGGGGTCCTTCTGGCAACGCTATTGGTCCCGATGAGGTAAAGCAGCTGGAGCGCGAACGGGGCCGCGTGGAGTCGGCCATGCGCGCAAAGTTCCGCGCGTTGCTGGCGAGCGCCGGCAAGGACAAAGACGCAATCAAGCAAATCGCCGGCGAACAGGCGGGCTTCTCGTCGGAGCGCGAAGTGATCTGCCGCAATTATTTGCGCGAGGATATTCACGGGTTTTGCGCGTTGCAGATCACCCGGGCCCGGGCGCTCGCCTTGCAGGCGGCGCTCGAGGAGCGCACGAAGGCAACGGTGAAACCGGCAAGAACAAAGGCGAAAAATAAACCTGCGCCGAATTTCACGTTAAACTCGAGGGCCAACCCCAAACCGGAACCCGGCCCCGCACCTCAATCGAAGGCGAAGTCCGAGTAGCGGTTTTAGGTTGGAGAAAGGGTTAGAAATTCAATACTATAGCTTAAGTTCTAATCGACCCCGGGTTAAACTAAAATTTGAAACGGCGAAACCGGATTTCGCGACCCTCGTCAACGAGGTATACAAGGGAGAGCGCGTGCTTTTGCAATCGGCGCCGGGATCAGCGTTAAGCCTCCGGCCCGGTTAGCCTCAGCCAATCCTCCTCGCTCATCGTGGCAATGCCAAGCTCGGCCGCCTTCGCCAGTTTTGAACCAGCGCCGGGCCCGGCCACGACGAAATCGGTTTTCGTGGAGACGGATGCCGCGACCTTCGCGCCGAGCCGCTCGGCCATCGCCTTGGCCTCGTCGCGAGTCATGCGTTCGAGCGAGCCGGTAAAGACAATCGTCTTGCCCGCGACCGGGCTTTTCGAAGCGACGGCCTCCATCGGCAGCGGCGTCACATGTTCGAGCAGCGCGTCGAGAACGTCCTCATTGTGCTGTTCGGCGAAAAAATCGGCGATGGCTTCTGCCACCACTTCGCCGAACCCTTCGATATTGTTGATCTCCGCGCGGGCCTCCGAACCCACGGATGCAGCCCGCGCGGTTTTTCGCAACGCCTCGAAGGAACCAAAATAGCGGGCGAGACGCTTTGCGTTGGTTTCACCGACATGCCGGATGCCGAGCGCGAAAATGAAGCGATTGAGGGGGAGCGTGCGGCAAGTTTCGATTGCATTGAAAAGATTTTTGACCGAAGTTTCGCCAAACCCTTCGCGGTCTTTTAGTTTTACGAGACCGCGCCTCTCGCGCGCTTCGAGCGTAAAGATATCAGCGGGCGTCTTGATCAAACCGTCGCGGAAAAATTGCTCGATTTGCTTGTCACCAAGGCCCTCGATATCGAACGCATTACGGGAGACGAAATGTTTTAAGCGTTCGACCATTTGCGCTGTGCAGACAAGGCCACCGGTGCAGCGGCGCACGACGTCTGCAGCGCCTGTTTTTGGATCGATCTCGCGAACCGCCGCCGAGCCGCAGATCGGGCACGTGTGGGGAAACGCGTAAGGCTTCGAGTCCTTTGGCCGCTTGTCCAGGATCGGTCCCAGAACCTGTGGAATGACATCGCCCGCACGCTGGATCGTCACGCTATCGCCGATGCGAATATCCTTGCGGGCGATCTCGTCCTCGTTATGCAGCGTCGCATTGGAAACGACAACGCCGCCGACGGACACCGGATCGAGCTTTGCCACTGGCGTTAGGGCGCCGGTGCGCCCGACGTTGATTTCGATGCCTCGCAACACGGTTATAGCCTTTTCGGCGGGGAACTTATGCGCCACCGCAAAACGCGGCGAGCGCGACACAAAGCCCAGGCGGTTTTGCAGCGCGAGGCTATCGACCTTATAGACCACGCCGTCGATGTCGTAGCCGAGCCGCGCACGGATTAATTCTATGTGCCGGTACTGCGCGAGCAGTTCCTCCGCCGAATGGCAGAGCATCATAAGCGGATTGACGGGCAGCCCGAAATCCTTGAACGCCGCCATCATGCCCATTTGTGCCGGTGCGGGCAAGGCACTCACCTCGCCCCAGGCGTAGGCGAAGAAATGCAGAGGCCGAGAAGCGGTGATGGCTGGATCGAGCTGGCGCAGCGAGCCCGCCGCCGCATTGCGCGGATTGGCGAAGAGTGTCTTGCCCGCTTGCGCCTGGCGCGCGTTCAACGCGGCGAAATCTATATGCGTCATGTAGACTTCGCCGCGCACTTCAAGGATTTCCGGCGCTGCGCCAGCGAGGCACTTTGGAATCTCACGGACAGTGCGCACATTGGCGGTGACGTTTTCGCCCTCAAAGCCGTCGCCGCGGGTGGCCGCTTCCACGAGTTCACCTTTGACGTAGCGCAGCGAGCATGACAGTCCGTCGATCTTTGGTTCCGCCGTGATTGCGAGCGGCGCTTCGAGGCCAAACCCAAGGAACCGGCGCACACGCGCAGCAAAATCCGCGACTTCGCCGTCGGCGAAAATATTGCCGAGCGAGAGCATCGGCACGCGATGGCGTACCTTCGCGAATTTTTCCGATGGCGCGGCACCGACTTTCCTGGTCAGAGACTCGGGCGTCGCGAGTTCCGGAAATGCGGCCTCGATCGCCTGATAGCGCCGCCGCAGCGCGTCGTAATCGGCATCCGAGACCGTCGGCGCATCCTCGGTGTAATAGCGCCGGTCATGCGCGCGGATTTCTTCGCCAAGGCGGGCATGTTCGCGGCGCGCTTGTGCGGGCCCGAGGCTCTCAATAGGAGCTGGTTTCTTCATCCCGCCAACATTAGCATGAGCCTCAACAGGCGAAAAGTTCGCCCTACGCAATCCGTCCATTAAGCAATCCGTCCGTTAAGTACGGCGCGGGGCGCTCGCCAAGGAGATTGTCAGGCAATTGCGGCTCGCCGCGCTTCCATTAACGGGCGACGGCTTTTAGCGCGGCCTCCTGCTGGGACGGCCATATCATGCCCACGCGGTTATGCGAAAGACCGGACGAGAGCTAGCCTTCGCCGAATGGCGGCAAGATCATTGCCGGCGCGCGCCTTGCGAAACGATCCCGCGAAGGGTTGCCGCGGATTTACTCTGGCGCGCGACGCTTGCGCCAAAAATCCTCAAAACCCTTCGAACAATGCCGTCGACAGATAGCGTTCCGCGAAGGACGGTATAATCAGGACGATGTTTTTGCCGTCGAATTCCGGGCGCAGGCCTATTTCGACCGCGGCAGCGACGGCGGCGCCCGCCGATATTCCGATTGGGATTCCCTCTAAGCGTGCGACGAGCCGCGCCGTGTCGAACGATGTCTGATTGCCGACGGTCACGATTTCGTCGATCACCGAGGGATCGAGAATCGCGGGAACGAAACCGGCGCCGATTCCCTGAATCTTGTGCGGCCCCGGTTGCCCGCCCGAGAGAACCGGCGAATCTTCCGGTTCAACCGCGACGATTTTGAGATTCGGCCGGCGTGGCTTCAGGACTTGCGCCACTCCCGTGATGGTTCCGCCCGTGCCGACCGCGGAAATAAAAACATCGACTTCGCCTTTGGTGTCGTTCCAGATTTCCTCGGCTGTCGTCAACCGGTGGATTTCCACATTCGCCGGGTTATCGAACTGCTTCGGGATCACCGCGCCGGGCGTCGCCTCGGCGACCTCCTGCGCCTTGGAAATGGCGCCCTTCATGCCTTGCGCCGCCGGGGTTAAGACGAGTTCGGCGCCGAGCAGGGCAAGCATCTTGCGGCGCTCGAGCGACATCGACTCCGGCATGACCAGGATGAGTTTGTAGCCGCGCGCCGCCGCGACAAAGGCAAGCGCAATGCCGGTGTTGCCGGAGGTCGGCTCGATGAGGGTGGTTTTGCCGGGCGCGATCTTGCCCACGCGTTCCATGGCCGAGATCATGTGGACGCCGATCCGGTCCTTCACGCTGGCGATCGGATTGAAGAATTCGAGCTTGGCGAGAAGGTTGGCCTTGACGCCCTTTTGCCGGGCGATTTTTTTCAGCCGCACAAGCGGCGTATCGCCGATCGTCTCGGTGATCGAATCGTAAATGCGGCCGCGTCCCGGCAGCTGCGCCGTATCACCGGTTCCGGTAAGTTTCGTGGCGGGTTGCGCCATGATTGCTCCTCACGATAGATGGCTCACGATTACCCTGCCAAGGATTGATCGCAGCCTCGGCCGTCATGGAAAATGAACCCGGCAACAAAGCCGCATGCGGCAATGATTAAGTCAGTATCGCGATCGAGCAACTCACGGAATGACCGCGCAGACCATCTCAACCACGTCACAATTCTGGCGCGAAAGGCAACGCGCGCAAACGGAATCAGGCGAAGGTCATGCTCCTGTTCATGACCAAACTACCGGAGTGCCCAAGGATTTCCGGCCGGGGGTCGCCTCAGCCGCGCGGCTGCGGTACGATCCGAATATAGGGGCGCGGCGCTTTCCAGCCTTGCGGGTAGGCCTGCTTGGCTTGCTCATCGGAAACCGAACCAGAGAGGATAACGTCTTCGCCTTGTTTCCAATTGACCGGGGTCGAGACGTTGTGCTTGGCTGTCAGTTGCAGCGAGTCAATGACGCGCAGCACCTCGTCGAAATTGCGGCCTGTCGACATCGGATAGACGATAATG
>JBOHJU010000202.1:0-5518 GCA_050728755.1 Methylocella sp. | reverse complement strand
TCCGTCGCATGTCTTCATTCTCGTCGCCTCCAACGATCGCGCACTTTCGTTATCTCGCACGCTCGCGGGCGACCGGCAGCGTCTCGGCGCGCTCGACCCCAACAACCCTAGCGATCGTGCGGCGCTAGAAGAGCTTGGCGTAAAGGCCTACGATCTTTCGCGCGATTCGACCGGCTTGATCGGGCACGACACCTATGCCGACGCACCCCAGGCGGTGCGGACTATTGCCGCGCAGATTACCGAACCGAGGCCGCAGGACGCCAACGTCCAGGCCGTGCTCGGGGAAAAACCCGTCGATTCAAAAATCATAGCCGTTCCGCTCGCGCCATTAGCCGGGAGCCCCGCCGCGAGCCAGGGCGCGGCTGCATCGCGGTAAGCGGGGCAACCCCCGGCGGCCTCTACCATGGCCGGGATCGCGCCGCTGCTTCGCGCGCGGCCCCGCCGCGTGGAATCACGCGATGAAACAAGAAACTAATTAATTTCAATAAGTTAATGTGTACTATTAAAGTTGCCTTTCAGCCTCCTCAAAGAAGCTGGTTCAGCCATGCCGCCAAGCCCGGCTTGCCAGCCGCGGCCGGGATCCAGCCGTGGCTGGTTTGACAATTTTCGTAAATCGTTTCATAATTTCCAAAACCGTTGCGGAACTTTTTCTAAGGCTGTTCGTTACCGCTGGAGCGTAAGTTTGCAACGGTCGGCCGCCGCCGCCGCCTATTGGCTCTCCCGGTACGCCTGCGGAGTAAGACTGTCGCCGTCGCCCGGCTTTGCTCAAGTCTTGAAACCCAATCGGAGACCAGAAGGCTCTTTTTAGAGTCGAAATTGTTTCGTTGGATTTTCACAGCACGAAGTAATTTATATCTGGTTCTTCTGACTCCTTCGACATCTTTGTCATGCCGGAGGAGGGGGAGGCTCACTGTTTAAAAAGGCGTTCAAAAAACTTCGCAAGAATTTGAGCATCTGCAAAACTTAAATTGTGCGTAATATCGCAAAGCAACATGAGATATTTCTGTTGACGTCATCATAGCGTTAGAATAACGTTCTAGATTAGCGGGTGCCGTGACGTAGCGCTTCAGATTGGCGGTTTCGCGTCTTTAGATTGGCGGTTTCGCGTCAATGAACCTGCCGGGCGTTCATCCGCTCGGCGGCCTCCGTAGTGCTTAATTGTCCGGAGTGCCGCTTTTCGACCGTTTGCAACGCCGTTCGGCCTGCTAAGCGAGGGTGTTATGTGTTTGATCGCTGAAATAATTCATACGTGTTCGCACGAAAAGGTCGCCCAGGCCGCCGTCGCATCGATGGGGTCCGGTTTCGCGGGCAAAGTCGGGGTCACCGCCGGCGCAAATGGGTTGTCGATCGGCGCCTTCACGGCTCGCGCGGTTCGTGAATTCGAGAAGATCGGCGGGGAGCAAGAAAAACAAGCCCTCCGGCGGGCCATGAACGGTTCGGACCAGCCGATCTTGGCAGGTCTTCAGCATATTCTCGAGCCAATTATCTCATAGCGGCGTGGGTGTCCGGCGGCCGCTATTTCGCCAAATGCCCTTTCCGCTCAGAGTCTGCCTTCCTCGATATCCTCGCAGGAAAATCCGAAGATCGACAATCCCTCCTCCAATTGTCCGGCGGGATTGGGCATGTCGAGCAGAAAGGCTGCCGTCGCCCGCCCCGTGTGCGCCGCCCCCTCGGCGAGAGCGGCGGGCCATTCTTCAACCGGAAAATCCCCGCGGCCGATCAGATGGAGAGCGATCAGTTCGCGCTGCTCGTCCTCGTTCATGGAAGCGATGAAATCGACCAGTTCCTTGCGCACCGAGGAATCCCGGGATTGCGTAAACACGGCCGCAAATCGATCGTCCGTCGCGTTGGAGGAGTCGCCCATCGGCTCTTCCGTCTGCACGTCGAGCTCGCGCATCTTGATGATGATGAAACAGACTTTCTGGGGGTTGAGCTCGGAGAGCATGTCCTTGGCCGTTGTTTGCGCCGCTTCGATGGAATAACGAAACTTGGCCAGGCGCGGTTCCCGCGGCCAAGCGCAACCGGCGCGGTCGGCTAGTGTGGATTAGGGTGATTTGGCGGGGGGATGCGGTCTCGCGGCGAAGATTGGGCGCGTGTCCTCAACGGAATCGTGCGCTGGGCCTCACGATGTGGCGCGGCGCGCCAAAGGCCGGGTCCGCTCTGGCGTTTCAGGCCCGAGTCCCGGCTGATAGAAAATCCCGAAGCTAGGCCTCCGGCCTTTTTCAAGCAGCCTTATTGTGACGGCATCCTTTATGTCGAAACTGTCGAAGCCGCAGCGCGCAAGCAATTGCAGCTGGTCGAACAGAACCTCGCCGGTCGCCCGTAATTCGCCCGCAAAACCAAAATGGCCGCGAAGCTGACGCGCGAGCGAGTAGCCGCGCCCATCGGTGAATTTGGGAAAGGCGACCGCGACGAGCGCGAAGCGCGCAAGGTCTGGCGCGATTACTCTTATGTCCTGCCCCGGCTCAATGAGCAGGCCAAGCGGTATATCGCTTCGCACGTCCCCGCCGCGCGCGTGCCATTGAGGCAGCGTCAGGATGACCTTGCCGGCGTGCGGCAGATCTTCCGCAGGCGCCAAGTTGCGCCACTCGTCCCGGACGAAACCATCGCCCTTGAATATAGGCATTTTCAAATGTCCAATCCGGCATAGAGCGGCAGCGTATGAAGCCCGCATTCGACTTTGCTGCTTCCACGCCAGCGCCCCGCGCGCGGGTCCTCGCCAGGCGTCACCGGCGAGGTGCAAGGGATGCATCCAATCGAGAAATAGCCCTTGGCGACGAGCGGGTGGCGCGGCAAGGCGAAGGCATCGAGATAGTCTCGAATCTCGATCGCCGTCCAGTGCGCGAGCGGATTGGCTTTTATGCGGCCGCCCTCTTCTTCAAATAAAGCTAGGTCCGCGCGCGTGTGCGCCTGAAACCGTTTGCGGCCGCTGATCCAAGCGTCATAGCCTTCGAGCGCTTCGGCTAGCGGCAAGACCTTGCGGATTTCGCAACAGCGGCCGGGATTTCTCGCCCAAAGGAAGTTTTCCGGATCTTCCACCGCAAGCAGCGTGGGCTTTGGCTCGAGGGTGATCACGTTTGAAAGGCCAAGACGGGTCACGAGTTCGTCGCGATAGGCGAGGGTTTCCGCGAACAAAACCCGCGTGTCGATGAACAAAACCGGTGTGGTCCTGTCGATTTGTGCCACCATATGGAGCAGCACGGCGGAATCGGCGCCAAAACTCGAGACAAGCGCGATCCGGCCAGGGAACAGATCTTCGATCACCAGGCGCATCAATTCGCGCGTGTCCAGGCCGGCGAATTTGGCGCGAAGCCACGCGGCGCTCTTCGCGCCGGCAGAGTGGGCAGCCTCATTCGCGGCCATAAAGGGCCTCCTTGAACGGCTCCATTCCGATCCGCCGGTAGGCCGCGAGAAAATCCTCCGCCGGGGCAGCGCGGAACTTCAGATAGGTATCGACGACCGTCTCAATCGCGTCGACGATCTCGTCTGAAGAAAAGCTCCGCCCGGTGATCGCGCCGACGTTGCAAGTCTCGTCGGCGGAACCGCCAAGCGTGATCTGATAGGCCTCGGAGCCGGCCTTCTCTAGGCCGAGAATGCCGATATGGCCGACATGGTGATGCCCGCAAGCATTGATGCAGCCCGAAATATTAATCTTGAGCTCGCCGATTTCTCGCGCCCGCGCGGCATTGCCAAATCGTTCGGAAATCCGCTGCGCGATGGGGATCGAGCGGGCGGTCGCGAGGCCGCAATAATCAAGCCCGGGGCAGGAAATTATGTCGGTCACGAGGCCGGTATTCGCGGTGGCGAGACCCTGCTCCGAAAGCCAGTCGAACACTGCAGGCAAATCATCGAGCGCGACATGCGGCAGAACGAGGTTTTGTTCATGCGCGACGCGGGCCTCGTCTTGCGAAAATGCTTCGGCGAGATCGGCGATCGTATCCATGGATTCGGCGCTGGCGTCGCCTGGAATGCCGCCAATGGGCTTCAAGGAAACCGTGACGATTCCATATCCCGGCATCTTATGCGCCACCACGTTTTGCGCGGCGAAACGGGCGAATGCGAAATCATTTGCCTTTCGCTTTTCGAACGCACTCGAAGTTGTGGCGCGCGCGGGCAACGCCGGCGGCGCGAAATAGGCGCGGATACGATCGATTTCTTCTTGCGGCAAGGCGAGCGCGTCGTCGCGATGATTGGCGAACTCGGCCTCGACCTCGGCGCGTATGACGTCGGCGCCTTTCTCGTGCACGAGAATTTTTATGCGCGCCTTGAATTTATTGTCGCGCCGTCCTTCGAGATTGTAGATCCGGAGAATTGCATTGGTGTAGGCGAGGAGATCGGCCTTCGGCAAGAAGTCGCGGATCTTATGCCCAACCAAAGGAGTGCGGCCCAAGCCGCCGCCGACGTAGACGGCAAAGCCCACCTCGCCCGCGGCATTCTTGACGATCTGATAGCCGATGTCGTGCACCCTTATCGCGGCGCGATCCTTGGCGGCGCCATTGACGGCGATCTTGAATTTTCGCGGAAGGAACGAATACTCGGGATGCAGCGAAGACCATTGCCGCAGAATTTCGGCGTAGGGGCGGGGATCCTCGATTTCGTCGGCGCAAGCGCCGGCAAATTGATCGGACGTAACATTGCGGATGCAATTGCCCGAGGTTTGGATCGCGTGCATCTCGACTTCGGCAAGCTCGTTTAGAATATCGGGACAATCTTTGAGCGCCGGCCAGTTGAATTGAATGTTCTGCCGCGTCGTGAAATGGCCGTAGCCCTTATCGTAGCGCCGTGCGATGAACGCGAGCTTGCGCAGCTGCCGCGACGACAGGGTGCCATACGGGATGGCGATGCGCAGCATGTAGGCGTGCAATTGCAGATAGACGCCATTCATCAGGCGAAGCGGCCGGAACTGCTCCTCGTCCAATTCGCCGGAAAGACGGCGCGCCACCTGGTCGCGAAATTGCGCCACCCGCGCGGCGACAAAGCCTTTGTCGAATTCATCGTAACGGTACATGTCAGCCCCGCTCCGCTCGGGCAAACTGCCCCCGATACCCTGAGCGTTCCAAAATCGAAACGCTTATGCCCTCTGGCTTCATCGCGCGACCTCCTCCGGAAAGTCCGTCGCGCTTACAAGCTCACGCTCTCGCCCGTCTTCCAATCGCCGCATTCGCAAATCCGCATTCGTTGTTTGCTTGGCCGTATTTTCGTGCGGCGCGCCCCCGTCCCGTGCGAAGGCATTTTTGCGCGGCAGGAAATCGATCGTCGGACCCCGCGCGCGAATTGCCTCACGCAATGACACCGCCCGCGGCCCGCTCACATCTTCGGTGACTTCGACCAGAACAGGTTCGACGACGAGATTGCGCTTCGCGTCATTCTGGGCGAAGAGGAGTCCGGCTTCCGCTGCCGCCTTGTCGGCAAAAATTTTCGCCTGAGGAAGCCGCTCGAACCAGTCGCCATCGCGGCCGGCATAGACGACGATTCCATCGGCGAGGCGATTTGCGGAAATGACTTTGGGCATACCTTC
>JBOHJU010000201.1:0-5569 GCA_050728755.1 Methylocella sp. | reverse complement strand
AACGGAGGTCGTGCGGTTGTGCCATGATCTCGTCCGAATCTTCGAGAACAAGGCGCCGTCCGCGGCTCCAGTGTGGCGACTTAAGAACCCCTGGGGCGCCTTCACTTTCCGCGCCTATTGGCTCGACCGCGACGCGGCGCTGCGCGCGCCGCCGCTGATCGGAATTACGGTGCAGCGCCTTGAGCCGCTCGCATTGAAATTTTGGCGCCGTGCCGAGGAGCTGCCGCTGTCCGGCCGCGAGATCGAGGCCTGCCTGCCGCTGGCGCTGGGACGGCCACGGGCAGAGATCGCAGACCGCTTGGGGGTAGCCGAGAATACGGCGATCAACCACTGCCGGAATATTTATGCCAAGCTCGGTGTTCAGAGTCGCGCCGGGCTCGTCGAGAAGCTGCATCCGGGGCTATGTGCCGTTTAGTTTGCAGCGCCGCACGGCCGCCGAAGGCGGGCGTGCGCGCCGTAACCGGCCTCACGAATCAAATTCTCGCCGAGGCCGCTCGCCAAATACCACGACGATCGTCATGATGCCGGTTTCCAGCCTCAAGCGGGCGGCGCTTGCAGGAATTTATTCCGCCGCGTGGCACAGGCTCGCCCTCGCCAATGACCGCAGGGCATCGATCGGCTGATACTTACCGTCGCGCTTGAACCGCCAGAACGTCCAGCCATTGCAGGCGGGCAGGCCTTGTACCAGCGCGCCGGTCTTGTGAATCGAGCCCGTCACGGGGCCAACCGAGACTGTGCCGTCCACGCGCACGATCGCGGCGTGCCGCTTCCTTTCGTCGGTGAGAATTTCGCCAGGCCGAATGAGCCCCGCTTCGACGATCGCGGCGAAAGGAATGCGCGGCTCCGAACGCTTGTCCGCAACCGCCGCGATGGCGCCCGGCGGGAGCGGCTCGACGCCCGCGATCCTCGCCCTTGCGGCGCTCACATAGCTTGCGTCTCGTTCGATACCGATAAAGAATCGCCCGAGCCTTTTGGCAACGGCGCCGGTAGTGCCAGAGCCAAAGAATGGGTCGAGAACCACGCCGCCCTTGTTCGAGGCGGCGAGCAGGATGCGCGAGAGCAGCGCCTCGGGCTTCTGCGTCGGGTGGGTTTTGCGGCCAGAGGTATTTTTCAGGCGCTCAGTGCCGGTGCAAATCGGCAAAAACCAATCGGAGCGAACCTGGCAATCCTCGTTGCCGGCTTTCAACAGTTCGTAGTTGAAGCAATAATTCTTGGCCGCCGCGCACTTCGCTGCCCAGATCAACGTCTCATGTGCGTTGGTGAAGCGCCGGCCGCGAAAATTCGGCATTGGATTGGCCTTGCGCCAAACAATATCGTTCAGGATCCAAAATCCCTGATCCTGCAAGATCGAACCGGCCCGGAAAATATTATGATAGGAGCCGATCACGAAAATCGTCGCGTCCTTTTTCATGACGCGGCGGACCGCGGTGAGCCAGGCTCGGGTAAAATTGTCATAATCGGAAAAGCTCGCGAACTTGTCCCAATCGTCATCGACGCCAGCGACGAGGCTTTGGTCCGGCCGCGAGAGATGGGATTCGAGCTGCAAATTATAAGGCGGATCGGCAAAGACAAGATCGACGCATTCCGGCGGCAGCCGGGGCATCTCCTCCATGCAATCGCCTTCGATGATTTCGTCGAGGGGAAGCGCGCCGGGCGCTTGACCAGGCGAGCCGCTTACTCGACGGCTTTCCGCGCGAAGCGAAGAAAGGAAAGCCGGAGAGGGGCGAGGACCGGGCGTGGCGGAGCGGGCCGGCGAAAACCCAGTACGCATCACCTTGATCTGGGAATTCGGGCCGGGCGCCCCGGCACGTTTGCTACGCATAAACAAAAACTTCTACGCGACGCGGTTGCGTGGGCCGCGCGGGGCGGCCCACGCGGCTTACTTGAGATTCCGCCATTTTAGCGAGAGGATAAGCGGGATTTCAAGACTGAAGCCAGCGGCCATTCGTCATGATGGCTGACCTCAAAAGAATCTTGCGTTACGTCTGGTAAAGGCCGCGTTTACAAAGCAAATCCCTGGCTGTCCCAGATTCGCACGCGGACCGCGTTTTGGCTTTGCCAAACGATCGCCGGTCAAACCGCCGCGAAGGGCCGGAAGCTCAGCCGGTGAAAAGGACACGGCCCATGCTCGGCGATCGCCGCGAGATGGGCAGGCGTGCAATAGCCAAAATGCTCGCTGAAACGATAGGCTGGATAAAGAATGCAGAGGTGGCGCATCAGGCGGTCGCGGGTTACCTTGGCGACAATCGAGGCGGCGGCGATCGAAGAAATCGCGGCGTCGCCCTTGACGATTGTTTCGGCGGGGACGCAAAGACCCGGCGGCAAATCGTTGCCGTCGATCAAAACGTGCCGGGGCGCAAAGGCAAGCGCGAGGAGCGCCCGGCGCATGGCCGAAAACGTCGCCTGGCGGATGTTGATGCGGTCGATTTCCGCCGCGCTCGCGAAGGCGACTGCCACCGCACTCGCATGCAGCATGATCTCTTCGTAAAGGTGGTCGCGCTCGCTAGGGGTAAGAACCTTCGAATCGTTTAGCCCGCCCGGCAGCTTGCGGGGATCAAGAATGACGGCTGCCGCGGCGACAGGTCCGGCAAGGGGGCCGCGTCCCGCTTCGTCGATCCCCGCCACCGGCCAAATGCCCCGCGTCAGCAGGTCTCTCTCGACGCGGAAATCGGGCTTTGTCGTGCGGCAAAAGTCCTGAGCCTTAGCATCAATGGCTTGCCGCAGGCTCCTGCCCCTCGCGCCCGGCGGCAGCGTTGTGGTCATGCGACTGTCCCTCTTGCTGATCGCGCAACATGGCATTGAGGATGACGAGGAGCTTTTGCATACAAGCCATCAGCGCCTGCTTGCTGGACTTCCCCGCGGCGCCTCTTATGCGGTGTTCGCTGGAGGGTTGTTTTCCAAACAATATCTGGCTCATTCCGGGCGAATCGCGGCCATGATGTAATTGACGTCCGTGTCGTGCGAGAGCCGCCATCTGGCCCCCAGGGGATCGTAGACGACGCCCGTCTCATCCTTGATGCGCAGCCCGGCGGCGCGCAGCGCCTTGGCGAGTTCTTGCGGCGTGACGAACTGGCTCCAGTCATGCGTGCCTCGCGGGAGCCAGCGCAGCAAATATTCGGCGCCAAGAATTGCGAGTGCGAAGCTCTTAAATGTCCGGTTGAGCGTGGCGGCGGTAAGCATGCCGCCAGGCCGCACCATCGCGGCGGCTTTAGCGAGGAAGCGTCCGACATTGCGCACGTGCTCGACGACTTCCAAGGCCAGGACAGCATCGAAGGCCCCGCCCTCCGCCGCGAGCTCCTCGGCGGCAATGCAGCGATAATCGATGGCAAGGTTTGCCTTCGCGGCGTGATCTCGCGCCACCTCGATGTTGCGCTGGGCCGGATCGATCGCGGTCACGCGGGCGCCAAGCCGTGCCAGGGGTTCCGCGAGAATGCCGGCGCCGCATCCTATATCGAGGATCGTCAAGCCCTGGAGCGCCTCGGCCGAACGCCAATCGCGCGGCTTTCCATCGAGCGGAAAATGCTTGCCCAAAAGCTCGCGCAAGTAGGCGACACGGACCGGGTTGAACTTGTGCAGCGCTCGCATGGGGCCATCCAGATCCCACCATTGCGCGCCGAGCCGGTCGAAACGAGCGACCGCTTCCGGATCCAGGGTCGTATCGCGGCGCTTTTCCTGGCTGCCCATGGCCGAATCCCCATTGACTTGATGTGCCGGCATTTGCATGGTTGCGCGGGGGCCGCGTGGTTGCGGGGCCGTCGATTTCCTAATTGAGAATCCCGGAAGGAAGCGACTGCTATACGATGGCCCGTCTTGTGATGAAATTCGGCGGCACGTCGGTCGCAACCATAGAGCGCATTCGTAATATTGCAAGGCACATCGCACGCGAGCGGGGCGAAGGCCATGACATTGCGGTCGTGGTCTCCGCCATGGCCGGCAAGACCAACGAACTCGCCGGCTGGTGCGAGGAGGCAGCAAAGCTTTGCGACCGGCGCGAATACGACGCCGTTGTCGCCTCCGGCGAACAGGTGACCGCCGGGCTCCTCGCCATCGTTCTCAAGGAACAGGGAATCGCCGCGCGTTCGTGGCAAGGCTGGCAAATTCCGATTCTGACCTCGAACGACCATGGTTCGGCCCGGATCGAACAGATTGGGACCGCGGCGGTTCTCGATGGTTTTGCTGCCCGGGGGGAAGTGGCGGTGATCGCCGGTTTCCAGGGCCTGCACAAGGAGAGCGGCCGCATCGCGACGCTTGGGCGGGGCGGTTCCGATGCAAGCGCGGTGGCGGTCGCCGCCGCAATCGGAGCCGTCCGCTGCGACATCTATACCGATGTCGACGGGGTCTATACCACGGATCCCCGGATCGTGCCGAAAGCCAAGCGGCTTGATCGTATCGCTTTCGAGGAAATGCTGGAAATGGCCTCGCTCGGAGCCAAGGTGCTTCAGGCGCGCTCGGTTGAACTTGCCATGGTGCACAAGGTCAAGACATTCGTCCGGTCGTCGTTCGGCGATCCCGGCGGCTCTAAACAGGGTACATTGATTTGCGGCGAGGAGGATATCGTGGAAAGCCAAGTGGTTACCGGCATCGCGTTCTCGCGGGACGAGGCGCAGATTACGTTGCGCCGCGTCGCCGATCGCCCAGGCATCGCCGCCGCCGTATTCATGCCGCTCGCCGAAGCCAATATCAACGTGGACATGATCGTTCAGGTGGCGTCCGAGGATTCGGGCGTGACCGATATCACGTTTACGGTTTCTGCCGCCGATTTCGCCCGCGCCCAAGCGATTTTATTCGAAGCGCGGCCGGAGATCGGCTTTTCCAATCTGCACGGCGCGAGCGATGTCGTGAAGATTTCGGCGATCGGCATCGGCATGCGCAGCCATGCCGGCGTGGCCGCGCGCGCGTTCAAGGCGCTGGCGGAAAAAGGCATCAATATTAGGGCAATTACGACCTCCGAAATAAAATTCTCGGTTCTGATCGAAGCCGCGTATACGGAATTGGCGGTAAGAACATTGCATGCCCTTTATGGCTTGGACAAAGCTTAACCAAGAGCGGCCGTCTTCTTCTTGTCTTAAGGCTTTGGTTACCGTCGTGGTCCGGAGTTTGCTAGGTTAAGCGGACCGAGGCCCAATTTCGGGAATCGGGATCGGCTAAGGCGAGCATTTCACCTGAAGTGGACACAATTAGGATCCGCTGTCGCGAACCGTGGCCACAAGCCAGGATTGGCCACTCGGTTTGCCGGTCCGGGATTCCGAGCTCGCCGCTGGAACCTTGGAAGCGATGGAACCGTTGCCGGATTAGCTGGCTTGGCCGCCGGTTGACGCGGCGTCCCGGTGCGGATTGGTGAAACCCTGACGTCTGAACAGGAAACGCCCATGTTTGGGACGCTCGGCGGCCCCCGTATGCTGCTGCGCCGCCTTCGCGAGGTCATGGCGGAGCCGGTCAGCCCGCAGGCCCGGCTCGACAAGATCGTTGTGCATATCGCCGCGAACATGGTCGCGGAAGTCTGCTCGGTCTACGTGCTGCGCGCCGACGGCCGGCTCGAACTTTATGCGACGGAAGGCTTGAACCGTGA
>JBOHJU010000200.1:0-5573 GCA_050728755.1 Methylocella sp. | reverse complement strand
GTCCCTATCCGAGAAGAAGTTCGCCGATGTCGCCCGCCAGATCATCGCCGCGGCCGATGCCGCAAATTGCAAGCTCGTGCTGCCGGTCGATGTGGTTGTCGCCTCGCGGCTCGAAACGAATGCGCCTGCAAAGACCGTTGACAGCGACTCCGTGGGGGAGGATCAAATGATTCTCGACATCGGGCCGCGCACCATCTCGCAGGCCGTAGGCCTTCTCGCCGCGGCCCGGACGCTCGTCTGGAACGGACCCGTTGGCGCTTTCGAGTTCGCGCCATTCCAAACCGGCACGATGACGATCGCCAAGGTCGCGGCGCAGCTCACCAAGGTCGGTGCGCTGGAGACCATCGCCGGCGGCGGCGACACCATCGCGGCCCTCAATCAAGCCGGTGTAGCGCAAGACTTCACCTATGTCTCGACGGCCGGCGGCGCTTTTCTCGAATGGCTGGAGGGCAAGCAATTGCCGGGCGTCGAAGCGCTCCGCTGGTCCGCGCGGACCGCGTGAGCAGCGCTTTCCATGGCATGATCGGCGATCCCATACCATTACCACATCAGAATGACTTGTGCCGATCGGAGCGGCTCCGCCGAGGCCGGTTGATGCGCAAGCGACGGCCGCGTCGGACGGCAGCCCGCCTGGCTTTCCACACAGCATGTCGAAAGCTGGACGCGGCGTCAAAAAATGGAAAAGCAAGGCCGCGCAGGACGCCGAGGAAGCCGCCCCGCCGGTCAGGTCAGCGCCGCTTCGAAACACCAGGCAAGGATTCCTTTTTGCACATGCAGCCTGTTCTCGGCTTCGTCGAAGACGACGGACTGCGGACCGTCGATCACTTCCCCGGTGACCTCCTCGCCGCGATGGGCCGGCAAGCAATGCATGAAGATCGCGTCCTTGTCCGCGGCCGCCATCAGTTTCGCGTTGACCTGATAGGGCGCAAGCAAACCATGCCGGGAAGCTTCGTCCACGTCGCCCATCGAAACCCAGCAATCCGAGACGACCGCGTCGGCTCCCTTCACCGCCGCATGCGGATCGTGGACAAGCTTCAGGCGTGTGCCCGAACGGCGCGCCCAATCGATGAGGCCGGCTTGTGGACCGAGCCCGGCGGGAGTGGCGACATGGAGCGAAAACTCGAACCGCTGCGCGGCATGGACCCAGCTCGCGAGCACATTGTTGGCGTCGCCGCTCCAGGCGACCGTGCGCCCCTTGATCGGGCCTTTCTTTTCCTCGAAAGTGAGGATGTCCGCCATCACCTGGCAGGGATGCGAACGCTTGGACAAGCCGTTGATCACCGGCCCACCGGCATGGCGGGCGAAGTCGATCATTGCGGCATGGTCGAGAATGCGAATCATGATCGCATCGACAAAACGCGACAGGACGCGGGCCGTGTCGGCGAAGGTCTCGCCCCTGCCGAGCTGCATTTCCTGACCGGTCAGCATGATCGTTTCGCCGCCAAGCTCGCGCATCGCTAAGTCGAAGGACACCCGGGTGCGGGTCGAGGGTTTGTCGAAGATCATCGCCAAAACCTTGCCGGCGAGCGGCCGGTCGGGCGGGCTCTGTCCTTTGCGCCGGCGCGCCTTCATGCGGGAGGCGGCCTCGAGAATGCGCCGGAGCTCGGCCGCCGGAATTTCCGAAAGATCGAGAAAATGCCGCGGTGCCGGGGATGCGCCTTGGCTTTCTGGCGTGCTCATCCGGCCGTCCCGCTAAGCTTCGCGGGCGCGTGTTCCGGTTGGCCGGATTCGATCCGTTGGCAGGTGGCGTCGAAACGCGCGAGGGCCTCGAAAATCTCCTCCTCGCCGATGATCAGCGGCGGCAGCAACCGGGCGACATTCTCGGCCGCCGGAATGACGAGGATTTTTTCGGCCCGCGCGGCGGCAGCGAAATCGTTGACCGGCACACGCAAAGCGATGCCCTGCATAAGACCTTCGCCGCGAATCTCCGAGATGATCCCGCCGTGCCGGTCTTTTAGCCCGGCGAGGCTTTGTTTGAGCATCGCGCCCATCGCGGCGACATGTTCGATAAAACCTGGCGCCAGCACCACGTCGAGCACCGCATTGCCAATGCTCGCCGCGAGTGGATTGCCGCCAAACGTCGTGCCATGGGTGCCAACGGTCATGCCCCTCGCCGCGGCGCGCGTCGTCAGAAAAGCGCCAAGCGGAAATCCGCCGCCGATGCCCTTGGCGATCGCCATGATGTCGGGCGCGACGCCAAAGAGTTCGTAAGCAAACAGCTTGCCGGTGCGGCCGATTCCGGTCTGCACCTCGTCGAACATCAAAAGGAGCCCATGCTTGTCGCAAAGCTCGCGCAGCCTTCGCAGGAAGCCCGGAGGCGGGATACGGATTCCGCCCTCGCCCTGAATCGGCTCGATCAAAATGGCGCCGGATTGCGGACCGATCATGGCCTTCGCCGCCTCGATATCGCCGAAAGGAACCGTGTCGAAGCCCTCGACTCTCGGACCGAAGCCTTCGAGGTATTTGGGATCGCCCGCCGCGGCGATCGTCGCGAGCGTACGGCCGTGAAAAGCCCCGGTGAAAGTGATAATGCGGAATTTTTCCGGATGACCGCCCGAGGAGTGATATTTGCGCGCTGTCTTGATCGCGCCTTCGATGGCTTCCGCCCCGGAATTGGTGAAAAATACGTGGTCGGCGAAACTGACCTCGACGAGGCGCCGGGCCAGACGTTCCGCTTGCGGGATCTCGAACAAATTGGAGGTATGCCAGATTTTCGCGCCCTGCTCATGGAGCGCCTTGAGAAGATGAGGATGTCCGTGGCCGAGCGACGCCACGGCAATGCCGCCGCCGAAATCGAGAAACCGCCCGCCCGCCGTCGAGGTCAACCACGCGCCATCGCCCCGCTCGAAGGCGAGATCGATGCGGGCATAGGTGGGAAGCAGCGGCGAGGTCACGGTCTCACTCCAGGATACGGGCCAACGCAAGCCTTCGCACTTCAGGAAAAGTCCGGGGAAAACCTAGGTCCGGTTCGCATCATGCTCTGCTATCATGGGCCGCGGATATGCCCGTCGCTGGGCTTTGCATCGAGCCAGGCTTGATGGACCCTTTGGCCGGCTTCGCCCATCGCGCGATGCCTGAATTTCGCCTCTTCAATACGGAAGAGCGGTTCGAAAGCGGGGCCTGCTGTCATTCCTGGACCGTTAAAATCCCTCCGGCCGGGACGCCGCCATCCGCGCCAGGCGGGCGACGGGCGACGGCGCGGCGTTCGTTGCAGCACTCTATTTGGGCGGCGGCGCCGGTGTGGTGGCCGGGGCCGGCGGCGCCGGCGCGGCGGGCTTGGCGGCGTCCGGTTTTTCCGCTTCGAGGCGCTTGCGCTCCTCTTCGGCGCGCTTCTGCAGTTCCTCCTGCAATTTTTTCTGTTGCGCTTCGAGGACCTTCGGATCGATGGGCGGTCCGTCGAAGGCCCTGCCGAAACCCGCCAACGGGATCGCAAAGGTGACTTCATTATTAACTTGGTTCTTGACCACGACACTCAAAAGCGAACCCTTCTTTATCTGGTCGATCGTCGCGCCCTTGACCTTGGCTTCGGCAAAACATCCGTTCGGGAAACAAATCTCGAAGCTTCCCTCAAGCGTCGGACCCTTGTCGATGGAAAAACGGAAGCCAGGCCGCAACATGAGGCCGACGGGCACAAGCAGGCGGACGATGCGGGTTTCGTCGCCCTTGATGTCATAGATGGCCAGTGCCAAAACCGGCGCCTGCCCGGCTTTCGCGCTGAAATCGCGGGTCGTGTAACAAATCTCCTTGTTGGCCGCCGGATCCCGGCCGCAGACCTTGGTCCAGTCGTTTTGCGTCGGCACCAAATCGATCTTGACCGGGCCTTGCGGGGCCGCTGGTGCGGCTTGATCCTGAGCGGGCTGGGCGGGGGCGGGCTGCGCCTGGGACGGCGCTGCGGGAGCTTGATGCGCGGGCTTCTTCGCCTGCGCGAAAGCGCCGGTCCCGGCGAACAGAAGAAGGCTAGCCAAACCGGCCGCGCCAAGGCGTTTCAACGAGGGCATCAAATTTCCTTTCCAATGTCAGGCCTTGCATAACCGCCTTCGCTCCGGCCACGTGGCGGCGGGACTCGATGCGGCAAAGAAACCACTCTTGCGGACCCGCCGGGCGCGAGGACCGCCGACTACACCGGAGCGAGGCTCCAACGCCTGCACACCGGTTTTGCCGCTTCGGTAAGCACTATAGAGCTGGCTTGCAAGACCGAGAGCGGGTTTCAATTGCGCGAAAGCAATGGAGCGAGGTTTCCGGCCAATAGCGTGGAGCAAAGCCTTGGCGGCCCGGCTGCGAAACGCGGGCATGAACCTGAAGGGCCTGCCTTAGCGGCAACCCGCGAGAGACACCCCCGTTATCACGGCAACCGGTCGACTTTAAAACGCGAAGGGGGGTGTGGTTAGCCAAGGAACTATTTGCTGAGACGCCCAACGGCGAGAAGCCGGGCTACCCCATCCGTTGGGCCGGGACCCGCCTGCCACTGGCGCGGCCGAACCCTACCTAATACGATGGCTTGGCCGGGGCATCGAGCATAGCCCTGCGCAGGCACCCCCTCTCGGGGGCCGCCCGGAACTTGCGGCTCGGCTCCCAGGCCTGCGAGTCCCCCGGCCGTCTCGAATTCCGTACGTCAAGGCGGCGCGGCCACTTGCGCGGCCGCGCTGCTAAACGTTCACGAGACCCAAATTTTCACTAGGACAAGCTGCACAAGAATGGTCAAAACGAGTAAGCCATTGACTATGGCGACAGCGTGATCGTTCATGGTCCTCTCCCGGTCGGGTGCTAATTCTTGGCGCCGCGATTTTGCGGTCGCACTGGTTAGTCGAGCTTTTTGCCGGAAAAGTCAAGACTGCTCCGGCAAACGCGGCGTTAAACCTTGCAGGGACGTAACCGCCGTTTCGGCCGGTTTGGCCGCGGCGGCGCGTGCCCAGCGTCACGAAAGCAACGACGCGGCGATACCCATAAATCATTTTCCAAGCTAAGGGAAGCTTTATTCAAGGGTATGATTCAAGGACAAGCTTGCGCCGCCATTGGGCGGAGTTCGGATCGATCCGCCAATTTGCGCCAATGACACATCGCTTACGTTTAGTTCCTGCGCTTGCTTTCGCCGTTGCGGCGTTGGTTCTTTGCGCCGCTTGTTGCGCAACCCCTGCGGCAGAAGCAGCAAAGCCGGCCGGGGCGCCAGCGATCGCCATGCACGGCCGCCCCGCCCTCAACAGCCCCTTCGATCATCTGCCCTATGCCGATTCCGCCGCGTTGAAAGGCGGCCGCCTGACCATCGGATTTCTCGGCACGTTCGATAGCCTCAATCCGTTCAACCTGAAGGCCGGATCGACCGCGCAGGGGTTGAACGCCAATGTCTTCGAGACCTTGATGGCGCGCTCTCTTGATGAACCTTTCACGCTTTACGGATTGATCGCGCAAACCATCGAGACGGACGCCGATCGCACTTTTGCGACCTTCAGGCTCGATCCGCGCGCGCATTTCTCGGACGGCGTGCCAATTACTTCGGCCGACGTCCGGTTCACCTTCGATCTCCTGAAATCGAAGGGGCGGCCGCAACAGCGCGCGGCTTATTCTCTCATCAAATC
>JBOHJU010000199.1:0-5575 GCA_050728755.1 Methylocella sp. | reverse complement strand
AGCGAGTCCTGCGCAAGCGGCAGATCATTCCCTCGGGTCACGATTCCTCGCAATATGTGACGCGGCGGCTGTTCGCGGCCGCCGCGGACGGCGAACAAGTTCCGATCTCGATCCTTTATCGTGCCGGTATGCAGCTCGATGGATCCGCGCCCATGCTGCTTTATGGCTACGGTGCTTATGGCTCTCACGTGCCTGCTTCGTTCTCCACCAATCGCCTCAGCCTCGCCGATCGCGGCTTCATCTGTGCAATCGCCCATGTTCGCGGCGGCACCGATAAGGGCTGGCACTGGTACACTGATGGGAAACTTGGCAAAAAGCCGAACACTTTTAGCGATTTCGTCAGCGCGGCGAAACATCTCATTGCCGCCGGCTACACCGGTGCGGGACGGATCGTGGCCCAGGGCGGCAGCGCCGGCGGAATGCTGGTCGGCGCCGCCGTCAATCTCGCGCCCGAATTGTTTGCGGGCGTCATCGCGGACGTGCCTTTTGTCGATGTCTTGAATACGATGCTCGATGCGAGCCTGCCGTTAACGCCATCCGAATGGCTCGAATGGGGCAATCCGATCACCGGCCCGGCTGCCTTCGCGGTCATGCGCTCTTATTCCCCTTACGATAATGTCGAAGCCAAACCTTACCCGCCGATCCTGGCACTGGGCGGCCTGACCGATCCGCGGGTCACTTATTGGGAGCCTCTGAAATGGGTCGCGAAGCTTCGCGCCATGACGACGGGCGGCGGTTCAATCCTCCTAAAGACCAACATGGGCGCGGGACACGGCGGCGCGCCGGGACGATTCGATCATCTGGAAGAGGTGGCATTGCAATACGCCTTCGCCCTGGCCTGCGTCGATGGCGGGTTCGCCACCGGCACTTGAACTGCCTACCCGGTACTGGCTCATTTTAAATTTTTCCGTCGTGCAAGCGTCTGGGAAACATACCCTAAGGGAAAGAGGATCAGTCCAAGGACGGCACTAATCAGATCGAGGTAGTGCCCGGCGCTGTTCGGAAGGCCCCACCCCATACCGCGAAGGATGTGGATTGTTTCAGCGAGGTGCGTAAGTACGACCACAACTAAACACAAGGCCCCGAATAGCTGCACGAATCGCCAAAAGGTCCTTTCCTTTGTGAATAAGACGCCGGAGCCGACGGAGAGCCCGCACACTACCACGCCAATCGTAACCAGAGCGAGGTTCATCTCACACCGCGCCCGTTTCTTCGCGAGCTGGTTAGAATTGCGCGAACGGGGCTCGCGTGACCGCTTGGCCATGGCCGGACGGCACTACGCGCCATGTTACGTCCACAGTGGCTAAATTTCAAAATGCGTTACTACCGCTTACTCTTGTGAAGTTTATCCTTGAGCTTCCATGAACGCCTTGAGTTCAGCCATGGAATTAAAATGCAACACCGCGTGTTGCGTCCGCGCTTCGATGGAACCGTCGGCATACATGACGTAAGAGGTTCCTTGGGATTCGTAGCGCCCAACAATGGCGAGCCCCGCCTCGCTGGCAGCCGGCGCAGGTTCGCGCGGATCGCCTGCTGGCTGGACATCGAATTCCGATGGCGGAGCGGGAGCGAGGCTTGCCGGTTCAATCGCGCCGGGCGAAGGCTCCGCGCCTGCTTTCCATGCCTCTGGCGCTGGGTCCGGCTCGAGGCGATGATCCTCGCCGACGATCGCATCAATTGGCGCCGTTTCGGCCGGCGAGGTCACGCGCGGTGCGGATTCCGTCCCGGGCTCGCCGGGGTCGAAGGGCGTGTCCCGAGGAAGCGCCTCGAAAGCCTGCTCGCTTGCTTTATCGTCGTCGAAGAGCCCCGGTTCAACATCCGCATTCCATGCCCGTTTCGCGGTCGCCTCCGCTATGGCAGCGGAATTGACCGCCGCCGCCTCGCCCGGCATGGGGACGCCCGGTTCAGGCGGCGGCTCATGCGCGGCTTGGGAAACTCTCGGAGCGGCGCGCGAAATGAGGGGGTGGGCTGGCAAGGCAGAATCAGACTCGGGCGTTCCCCTCGCGGCGGGCGACGCTGTCCCGCGAGATTTCAGGAAGTTTCGCGCAGGGGTGAGGTTGGGGCGCATTGGACGCTGCGGCCAGTTTCGCGAGCTGGCCGCGGGCGGCGTGGCTGCTGGAGGCGGCCCCGCTTCGGGCGCCATCGAAGCCTCGGGGTTGAACGCAAGCCCCGGTTCCGGGTGCAACTCTCTAGCCTGATCTTCCCCTAATTCACCCGGCAACGGCGTCAAGCCTTTCGCGGTTTTGAGGAGAACCTGCAAGCCGGAAAGTCCGTGCAAGATAAACCCGAGCGCAATAGTGACGATCCCGCCGGACAGCGCCGTTGCACCGGCGATGACCCCGGCCCAGCCGCGCTCGACCTCGATGATTCCATAACCCGCATAGATCGCGAACGCACCGCACAGTGAGAGAAGAACTCCCAGGGCAAGAACCAAATAGCTCATTTTTTCCACCTTCGGCCCTCGAACACGAGCCGGCTGCTTACGAAATCACCGGCCCAAAATCCGGCCGTCCGATCGCGGCCATTGATGCGATCGCCGTACCGGCGCCGCGCGGCCCCGCGCCGAAACACAATCGAAAACCCGGCGGCCCGGCGAACCGCTTGCCGCACCGGGCGAGGCCGTTTACTTATGAGGCGCGGTGGCCACGAGGCAAGAGCCTCGCCCGGCGGCCAAACCCAAGGAGCCCGACATGTCATTTACCCTGCCCGATCTTCCCTACCCTTACGAGGCACTCCAGCCCTACCTTTCCAAGGAGACGCTAGAATTTCATCACGACAAGCATCACGCGGCCTATGTGACGAACGCCAATAATCTTTTGAAGGACAGCGGCCTCGAAGGCAAGTCCTTGGAAAAAATCGTCAAGGAAACCTACGGCAAAAATGTGCCGCTCTTCAATAATGCGGCGCAGCATTATAACCATTCGGAATATTGGAAATCAATCAAGCCAAACGGCGGCGGGAAAATTCCAGGCAGCCTCGAAAAAGCGCTCATTGCAACTTTCGGGTCTGTCGACAAGGCCAAGCAAGAATTGGTGCAGGCTGGCACGACGCAGTTCGGTTCCGGCTGGGCTTGGCTTGCGGTCAAGAACGGCAAAATCGCCGTCATGAAGACCGCAAATGCCGAAAATCCGCTGCTCCAAGGGGCGGCACCGATTTTGACGGTCGATGTCTGGGAGCACACCTATTACATCGATTACCGCAATCGAAGGCCCGATTATCTCAAGGCCTTTGTCGACAACCTCGTGAACTGGGAATATGTCGCGGAATGTTACGATGCGGCGGTCAAATAGGATGTTCGCGCGACCGCGTGGCGGAACGATCGCTTGGTGCGACCATTGCACCGGTTTCAGCGCGGCGGGCCGGGTTGCCTCACCATGGCGGCCCCGCGAAACACGTACGAAAAACTTTCGTGCGTTGAAGCCGGCGCGTGAACACGCCGCGGTTCTGGCCGGGCTTGCCCCCCGGCGCCCATCGCCATGTAGCGCTGGCGGCGTCTCATCGAAAACTCTTGGAGCCCGGAGTTTTGCCGCCATGACCAACCTCTCCGCGGCTGTCACGGCGCTGAAATGAACGCCGGCCGGCGTTAATGAAAAATTACGCGCCGGAGGTCAAGAAGCCGATTGCAATTTGCCGCGTTCGCGGGTTAACTAGCCGCGCCGGACGTGATTTTATCTGGCGGCGCGAAGCAGGCTCCTTAAAGGAAGCCTTTTAAAGGAAAGCCCTTTAAAAGAAAGCCTTTTAAAAGAAAGCCTTGCGCGTGACCGTGCGTATCGTGATGCGTATCCGGCGATGAACTTAAGATACCCTGCGGAGTGCTCGGGTCCGCCGCATCTCCTGGGTCCGTAGGGTTGGCCGGCGCGCAAGTGGTTATAGGAGTGGCCTCCTCGAAACGCCATTTGCCGCCGGCCACCTTCGCGTCTTTCTCCACAGCAATTTCAATTTCCTGATCGGGCTTCGCAACCGCTACTTTCAAACCAGGACGAGTTCGGCGGCCGAGGCAAAAGCCGCGCGCTCCTGGATGAAGGCGAAGCGCGCCTCCGGCCTGTTGCCCATCAAACGCTCGACCGCGTTCGCCGTGCCCGCCTTGTCTTCGGCAAGAACGGCCACGCGGAGCAGGCCGCGCCGCTTTGGATCCATCGTCGTTTCCTTAAGTTGGGCCGGGAGCATTTCTCCTAATCCCTTAAAGCGGCTAATTTCTATTTTGGCCTTGCCGGTGAGCGTCTTGGCGATCAAGAGATCGCGATGCGCATCGTCGCGGGCATAAACTTGGGTGGCGCCCTGGGTCAGCCGGTAGAGCGGCGGAACCGCCAGAAAAAGATGTCCGGCCTCGACGAGTTTCGGCATCTCGCGAAAGAAAAACGTAATCAGCAGGGAAGCGATATGGGCGCCATCGACATCGGCGTCGGTCATGATGATGATCTTTTCGTAGCGAAGGTCTTGTTCCTTGTAATGCGCTCCGGTGCCGCACCCGAGCGCCTGGACAAGATCGCTCAGCTGCTGATTGGCAGCTAGCTTGTCGCGCGTGGCGCTGGCGACGTTCAGGATTTTGCCGCGCAACGGCAGGACCGCCTGGTTCACGCGATCGCGCGCCTGCTTGGCGGAGCCGCCGGCGGAATCGCCTTCGACGATGAAGAGTTCGGACCCTTGCGCTGAATTATTCGCGCAATCCGCGAGTTTTCCCGGAAGCCTGAGCTTGCGCGTCGCGGTCTTGCGCGCAACATCTTTCTCAAGGCGCCGGCGCAGTCTTTCCTCGGCGCGCTCGATCGTAAAGTCAAGTAGCTTTCCGGCATGCGAAGGGGCGGCAGCAAGCCAATGATCGAAGGCATCGCGCAAAGTTCCTTCGACGGTCCTTGCTGCTTCATTGGACAAAAGCCGCCCCTTGTTTTGGCCCTGAAACTCCGGCTCGCGAAGGAAGACTGAAATCATCGCGGCGCAGGACGCCATAACGTCGTCGCCGGTCACCGGGGCCGCCCTCTTGGCCAGGCCGATCCGCTCGGCGTGATCCTTAAGGCCGTGCGCCAGCGCGGCGCGAAGACCGGTTTCATGGGTGCCCCCGTCAGGGGTGGGAATGGTGTTGCAATAGGACTGCACGAAGCCGTCGTCGAAGGCGAGCCAGGCCATCGCCCATTCGAGCGATCCGTGGCCGCCTTGTTTTTCAACCTTGCCTGCGAAAATCTGGTCGGTGACGAGGTCCTTGCCCACGATATCCTGGAGCAGACAGTCCTTGAGGCCGCCGGGAAAGCGGAAAACCGCGGCTTGCGGAATTTCGCCATTAGGGTCGATCCATTCCGGCGCGCAATGCCAGCGGATCTCGACCCCGCTGAAGAGATAGGCTCTCGCGCGGGCCATTTTGAACAAGCGCTCCGGCTTGAAATTCACGCCCTTGCCGAAAATCCGCTCATCGGGCTTGAACCGCACGCTCGTGCCGCGCCGGTTTTGCACCTTGCCGAGCTTTTCAAGGGGCGTCTTGGGATGACCCCGCTCGAAGACCTGCCGGTAGAGCGTCTGGCCCCGCGCGACTTCCACTTCAAGGCATTCCGACAAGGCATTGACGACCGAAATGCCGACCCCATGC
>JBOHJU010000198.1:0-5586 GCA_050728755.1 Methylocella sp. | reverse complement strand
TCGATATCGACCCTCACCGCGAGCTTGCGGAGCGCGGCGCTGCACACCGGCCCGATCGACGCGACAAGCGTTCGCTCGAGACTTTGTTGAAGCGACGCCTCTTTGCCGCCGCATCGCGCGACAGCGAAAAGGTTGGTCGTCTGCGACGCGCTCGTGAACGCGACAAGATCTATCTCGGCGCGGCCAAGCGCGTCGATCAGTCTTAGCAACGGCTTCGTGTCCTCTGGCAAGGCCCAGCGATAGGTCACGATTTCGTTGGGCTGCGCGCCTTCGCTTGCAAGCGCGGCCTGTAACGCGCGGTTGGTCTCGCCGTAACGCTGCACCACGACGCGTTTGCCGCGCAGCGAAATATCATGCATTTCGGCGACTACCTCGTGCGTGGTGAAAGGGTCGCTGGCGGCGCGATCAATGCGCACCTTGCGCGAGCGCAGCACCGTGGCGGGCTTCGGGCCTCGCACGATCACATGCGCCTTATCCAGAACCCGCAGCAGCCCATCGGTTAGCCCCAGCGAATCGGTTGCAGCGAATAGCGCGCGGGTTCCGGCACCCGTCTGGAAAATGAATATATCGGGCGGCGTGGAGTTCCAGTCGCGAAGCAGCGCCTCGATGTGCGCGGGATCGACATCCGGGATTTCGGCCAGCGCGGGCGCCAAAAACGGCGTGCCTCCAAACTTGCGCACCAGAGCGGCAATTTGATCCCGCCCCCGGCTCTCAAGAATGGCAACGGTTTTGTCTTTCATCGGCGCAAAACTCTCAAAGTCAGCTGCTCGGGACGAAGCGAGGCTTTCGGCACAGGCTTGGTAACAAACTTTTCGATATTTGAAGGTGGACTATCCCAGGCGTGAAAGGTTTTTCAAGTGCATCCGTGCAACAGTCACGAGCCGTTTTGCCCACGTATCCAAAAAGCCACTTGCCGGCCGAATACCGGAAATTTAGTCTTTGGTCATGTTTGGCGGACCAAGAAATGTCTATATTATAGGCGAGACATCATGCGGCGGGCATATGGTTTTTCGCGCATTCCATGGCTTGGCGCCGCGCTTTGGCTGTTGGGAATGGCGCGGGGCTTCGCGCAGGCCGCCCCTCCTCCCGCGTCCGGTGCGGCGATTGAGCTGCCAGAAGTGGAGGTGGTCGCGACCTCGCCCTTGCCCGGCGGCGGCGAAAATCGCGACAATATCCCGGCCCTGGTGCAAAGCGTTCCCGCCGAGGATTTCGCCCGCACCAATTCGCCAAGCGTGACCGACACGTTGCAGCAGCAAGTCCCCGGTGCCGTATCGATCGACGTCAACGGCAATGATTTCTCGCAAGATCTGCGTTATCGCGGCTTTGTCGCCTCGCCGAGGCAGGGCGTCCCGCAAGGCCTCGCCGTCTATCAGAACGGCATCCGGGTCAACGAGGCTTTTGGCGACACCGTCAACTGGGATCTGATTCCTCCGCAAGCGATCTACCGCGCCGACATATTCACGAACAATCCGGTCTTCGGCCTCAACGCGCTTGGCGGCGCGGTCAGCCTGCAAATGAAAAATGGTTTTCTCTGGCAGGGCTTTGACGCGCAAATCATGGGCGGCTCCTTCGGCCGCGTCAGCGGGCTGTTCGAATATGGCAAGCAGATCGACGATTACAGTCTCTACGTCACGGGCGACGCGACGCGCGATGGCGGCTGGCGGTTTTTCTCGCCTTCAACTCTTTTCCGCCTCTACGGCGATCTCGGCTACCGCACGCCTGGCAACGAACTCCATTTCGCCGCTTCGGGCGCCCGCAATTCGCTTGGCGTCATCGGTCCAACACCGGTCCTCCTTCTCGATCAAAACGAAAGCGCCGTTTTCACCACTCCGCAGACAACGCTGAACGAGGCCGGCTCCGTCGCCTTCACCGGCAAGTTCGACATCACTCCGCAATGGTCGGTCGCGAGCAATTTCTACATCCGCACTTTCGAGCAGCGCCATACCGACGGCAATGACGCGGACCTTATCGATTGTGGCGGCAACCTTTGCCTCAACCCCGCCGAATTCCCTAATGACACCAAACCAAGCGACTTCGTCATTTTGGATCAGAACGGCAAGCCGATACCGTTCTCGCCGAGCGCGATCTACGGGACCATCGACCACACCTCCATCCATGCGACGACGTTTGGCGCGGCGCTGCAAGCCACCGATAGCGGCAAATTCTTCGAACACGAAAATTATTTTACATTTGGCGCCAGCGTGGACCGCAGCCTGCTCAGTTTCAGCGCGAAGAGCCAGCTTGGCGACATCTTCCCCGATTTGGTCATCGGTGACGGAGCCTTTCCCGGATCGGGCTCGATCATCGCCACTGCGGGAAGAATTGGCTATGTGCCGACGTATCTTACCGGCAACACGACGTATTATGGCGTCTACGGCCTCGACACATTCAGCATCACGCCGGAGCTTGCCCTGACCGCGGGCGCGCGTCTCAATATCGCACAAATCGGCACGGAAGATGCCACCGGCCAGGCACCGGAACTCAACATCAACGACACTTTCTCGCGCATCAATCCGGTCGTGGGCCTGACCTATAAAATCCTGCCAACGGTCACCGCCTACGGCGGCTATTCCGAGGCGAACCGCGCCCCGACGCCGCTCGAAATCGATTGCGCCAACAAGAACCAGCCTTGCCTTTTGGAAAATCAGCTTGTTTCCGATCCGCCGCTAAAGCAAGTCATGGCGCACACCTATGAAGCGGGCCTGCGTGGGGCCCAGGCCATATTTGATACAGGCGCCGTCGATTGGAAAGCCGGCTATTTCCGCACCGACAGCACGAACGACATCGTTTCGGAGGCGAGCACGCTCACCGGCCGGGGCTTTTTCGCCAATGTGCCGTCAACCCTGCGTCAGGGCATCGAGGCCGAGGCGGACTTTCACTATGGCAATCTTTCGGCCTATGTGAACTACGCCTTTGTCGACGCGACCTACCAATTCTCGGGTCCCTTGGCGTCTCCAAACAATCCTTTCAATGTGGACGGAAATGTTTTTGTGACGCCGGGCGATCACATCCCGGGCATTCCGCGCCACCAGGTGAAGTTCGGTGGCGATATAGCGTTCACGCCAAAATTCAAGCTCGGCGCCGACGTGCTCATCGCCGGCGCGCAATATTTTGTTGGTGACGACGCCAACCAAAACCCCAAGCTGCCGCTCTATTGGGTCGCGAACCTCCACGCTTCCTATCAGATGGACGAACACGTTCAGTTCTTCGGGCTCGTCAACAACATCTTCAACAACCGGAACGCGACCTATGGCACTTTCTTCGATACCGGCACCGATGCCCAGCTCGCGACGCCAATCGTTTTCACGACCAATCCGCGCACGGTAACTCCGTTGCAGCCGGTCTCCCTTTACGGCGGCGTGAAGGTCACTTTTTAGCGGATGATCGCGAAAGCGCGCGGGCTCTCTGCAGAGTGGAGGCCTTGCGCAGGGCTTTCCTTCTCCTGAGCCATGCGTTAATGCTTAGGGGCATGCCGCAAGGGCTAGCCCGACGGTAAGCATTGGGGGACGCCATGAAGAATCCAGCCCGCGCCACGATCGCCAGTCTCTTGGAGGGCAAGAGCGCGCTCATGCAAGTCATGCCTGTGGCGGCCGATGGGAGTCCGCCCAGTATTGCAGGCGCCGGGTTGCATGGGTCGAAAGGATTGGGCCTCGAAATTGAAAATATCGCGGCGCTGCCAGACGCCGAGGATTATTCGCTCGATGAATTCTACCGCGCCAATTTCACGCCATCGGAGATTGCCTATTGTATCAAACAGCCGGCGGTAAAGGCGGCGTTTCAAGGACTGCTTGCGGCCAAGCGCGCCATCGCCAAATCCGGTGCGGCGAGCGATGCGCCTGGAAACGTCGAAATTGGCTTCGATAGTGAGGGCAGGCCAACCTATCCCGGCTGCCTGTTATCGATTAGCGATACCGGCACGATAGCCGCGGCGGTCTGCCTCTGGCTTGGCGACCGTGACTGGCCGGCGGCGGAGCCTGCGCGCGGAGCGGATGCCGCGCGCCCGCAAATCCGAACATTTCCGCTAAAAACTAGGATTCTCGCGTTTCTGGTTTTACTGTCGCTGTTGCTTCTGTTTGCACTCGGGCTCTGGGCGCTCCTCCATCAGTGGCGCCGCTAATTTTTCGGCGCCGGTCCGCGCGGGCTATCTTTCCCTCGCGCCACGTCGTCGAGATCGCCGGCAAGGCGTAGCCATTCTTCCTCGGCGGCAACGAGAATTCGCTCGAGTTCGCCGCGCTGGGAAGATAATAGCGCCGCCTTGGCCGGATCCTCGACGAAGACCGCCGGCTCGCCGAGCGCGGTGTCGATGCGCGAGATGAGATCGTGAAACTTGCGCATGTTTGCCTCGATCGCCGTAATGCGCTTGTCTAACCGCGCAGCGTTTCTCGCGTGGCGAGGATTCTCGCCCGGGTCCGGATCAGCGCGCCTGGCTTCGCCGCGGTCCTGCTTCATTTGCCTGCCATTGCCGCCTCCCGCTGGCGCGAGGACATATTCGTTGTAATCGTCGATGTCGCCGTCAAACGGTTTGACCGTGCCTGCTTCCACGAGCCAGAGGCGGTCGGCGCAGGCATCGAGGAGATGTTTGTCGTGCGAAACAAGAATGACCGCGCCCCGATAGTCGTTGATCGCCTCGATCAAGGCGGCGCGGCTATCTATGTCGAGATGATTGGCCGGCTCGTCGAGAATTAACAGGTGAGGTCCGCTGAAGCTTGCGAGCCCCAACAAAAGCCGGGCTTTCTCGCCGCCGGACAACAGCGCCGCCGTCGTGTCCGCCTTCACATTCGGAAATCCGAGCTGCGCGCACTTGGTCCGGATCCTTGCCTCCGCCGCCTCGCGCATCAGCAAGGCAACGCATTGATAGGGGGTTGCCTTCGGGTCGAGTTCGTCGATCTGATGCTGGGCAAAGAATCCCGCTTCCAGTTTCGCCGAGCGCCGGATGCTGCCGCCTTGCGCTTGCAGCCGTCCCGCGACAAGCTTCGCGAACGTCGATTTGCCATTGCCGTTGGCGCCGAGAAGGCCGATCCGGTCGTCGTCCGAAATAGTGAGCGAGAGCCGCCGCAACACCGGCTCCTCGCCGTAGCCCACGCTCGCGTTCTCCAACGCGATAAGCGGCGGACTCAAGGGCCGTCGCGGCGAGGGCAAATGGAAAGGCAGGACTTCGTCGTCGACGATGGCCATCACGGGTTCCATCTTGGCGAGCATTTTCAGGCGCGACTGGGCTTGCGCCGCTTTTGTCGCCTTGGCGCGGAAGCGATCGACGAAAGACTGAAGGTGCCTGCGCCGGTCGTCTTGTTTCTTTTTCTGTTTGAGCGCGAGCGCTTGCCGTTCGCGCCGCTGCCGCTCAAAATTCGAATAATTGCCGCGCCAGAGGGTGAGCTTGGCTTGGTCGAGGTGCAGGATATGATCGCAAACGGCATCGAGCAAATCGCGGTCGTGGCTGACGACAACGATCGTTGCCGGATGGCGCTTGAGATAATCGATCAGCCAAAGCGTGCCTTCGAGATCGAGATAATTGGTCGGCTCGTCGAGAAGCAAAAGATCCGGGCTCGCAAACAAAACGGCGGCGAGCGCGACGCGCATCCGCAAGCC
>JBOHJU010000197.1:0-5587 GCA_050728755.1 Methylocella sp. | reverse complement strand
AAGCGCGATTGCGCCGGACGCTCTCGCTTTGGAGCCTTGTCGCGCTTGGCATCGGCGCCGTCATCGGCGCCGGCATCTTCGTCCTGACCGGCCATGCCGCCGCCGCCCATGCCGGGCCAGCAATCAGCCTTTCATTTGTGCTCGCCGGAATCGTCTGCGCCTTCGCGGGGCTCTGCTACGCCGAAATGGCCTCGACCGTGCCGGTCGCAGGCAGCGCCTACACCTACGTTTATGCGACGATGGGCGAATTCTTCGCCTGGGTCATCGGCTGGGACCTGATCCTCGAATATGCCTTCGGTGCGACAACCGTCGCGATCGGCTGGTCCGGCTATGTCACAAGCTTCCTGCGCGATCTTGGTGTAGTGATTCCGGCTAAATTCGCGTCGGCGCCGCTCGCCTATGATCCGGCGGCCGGAGCTTTGTCGCCGACCGGCGCGCTGGTTAATCTTCCGGCGGTGTTCGTCATCCTTGTGGTCACCGCCTTGCTCGTTGCCGGGATCAAGGAATCGGCGCACGTCAATAACATAATTGTCGCCCTCAAGCTGGCAATCGTTGTCCTCTTCATCCTTGCGGGAGTCTGGTTCGTCGATACCTCGAACTGGGTGACCGCGAGCAATCCCGCAGGCGCTTTCATTCCCCCGAATGCCGGTCCTGGCCGATATGGCTGGAGCGGGATTGTCAGCGGCGCCGCGGTTGTTTTCTTTGCGTATATCGGCTTCGACGCCGTGTCGACCGCAGCCCAGGAAGCGCGGAACCCGCAGCGGGATATGCCGATTGGCATTCTCGGATCGCTCGCAATTTGCACTTTGCTTTATGTCCTGGTGAGCCTCGTCATTACCGGCATCGTGCCGTTCGACCGGTTGGACGTGCCGGATCCGATCGCGCTCGGCGCCGACGCCATAGGATTTGGCTGGCTCGCCGCCGTCATCAAGTTTGGCGCGATCCTGGGTTTGAGCTCAGTCATTTTGGTGCTCTTGCTCGGCCAGCCGCGGATTTTTTATTCGATGGCGCGCGACGGTCTGCTGCCTCCCTTCGCGGCGACCGTGCATCCAAGGTTCCGCACCCCCTACATCACGACGCTGATCACCGGCGTATGCGTCGCGATCCTCGCGGGCATTCTGCCGATCGGTCTTGTCGGTAAACTTGTGAGCCTCGGCACCCTGTTCGCGTTTGCCGTGGTCTGCCTTGGCGTCCTCGTTTTGCGGATCACCCATCCGGAGATCCACCGCCCGTTCAAGACGCCGGCAGTCTTCGTCGTGGCGCCGCTCGGCGTGGCTTCGGCGGCTTTTTTAATGTTCGGCCTGCCGAGCGAAACGTGGCTGAGCGTTGCCGTTTGGCTGGTGATTGGCCTTGCTATTTACTTTTGGTACGGCCGCAACCACAGCCACTTGGGGAAGCGCAAGAAGGCGGCAGGGCCTGGCTCTGATAGTGTTCCGGCGCTTGTTGTTTCCGTCCCCACGAAACTGACACCGTCCGGGGCGTCTATGACCGATTGGAATTCCGACCTTTACATGAAATTCGAGAACGAGCGCACACGCGCGGCGCGTGACCTCCTCCGTCAGATTCCGGATTTCGAGCCGAATAGCATTTTCGACCTTGGCTGTGGTCCAGGCAACGGCACAGAATTGCTGGCTGCGACCTTTCCAAGCGCGACGATCGTCGGCCTTGATTTGTCCGATAATATGCTTGCCGTCGCACGCACCCGCGTCGCCACCGCCCAATTTATCAAGCAGGACATCGAAACGTGGCGCCCAGCGGACAAGGTGGACCTCATCTTCGCCAATGCGGCGCTGCATTTCGTGCCAAACCATCGTAACCTCTTGGTGCGGCTCGTCTCCTTCCTGCGCGAGGGCGGCTGGCTTGCGGTGCAAATGCCGAACAATATTCATGACCTATCGCATGCTTTGATGCGGATGGTGGCGGCGGATGGGCCGTGGGCAAAGCGGCTCATCCCTATCGCCAAGACGCGCGCGGTGATCGGCGCGCTCGACGAATATTATCAGTTATTGACGCCAATCTGTTCCAAAATCGCCATCTGGCAAACGACTTATATCCATCCTCTCGACGGCCCTGACGGCATCGTCGAGTGGTTCGAAGGGTCGGGACTGCGGCCTTTTCTCGAACTCTTAAGTCCCTGTGAGCGTGAGGCCTTTCTGGCGCGATATCGCGCCGAGCTAGCCGCTGCCTATCCGAGGCAGCCGAATGGAAAGGTGCTCCTGCGCTATCCGCGTCTGTTCTTCGTGGTACAAAAGTAATGAGCGCGGGTTGCTCCACATGCCGCGTGCACGAAACCCGCGTCGATTTGGAAACAGATGCGCACGACCTTGCCCCCTCAAGCCGGATCAGCTCTGTTTGTTTTGGACGAAAAAGACGCCACAAAAGCTTCCGCGCTCACCGTCCGGCAGTCTCCTTTTCACTGTTTGCCTTTCACCGCTGCGATCAACTGCTTCAGGCTGAAGGGTTTCGGCAAAAAGCCGAAATCCTCTCCTTCGGGGAGGTTTTTGGCGAAAGCATCCTCGGCATAGCCGGACACGAAAATGACCTTCGCCTTGATCCCTCGTTTGCGCAATTCGCCGAACATGGTTGGGCCATCCATTTCGGGCATCACGACGTCGGAAACGATAAGATCGATTTTTCCGCCGTTTTGTTCGACGATTTGCAACGCCTCGATGCCCGAGGCCGCCTGCAACACGGTATAGCCGCGCGAGGCGAGCGCGCGGGCCCCGAAAGCCCGGACCGCCTCCTCGTCCTCGACAAGGAGGATGGTGCCATGGCCGGTGAGATCGGCGGGCGGCGCAGCCGCCTGTTCGATGGACCGGGACGCGTGCGCTTCGTCTGGAATATAATGGGGCAGGAGGATCGTAAAAACCGTCCCTTTGCCGAGCGTGCTCGAACAGAAAACATAGCCGCCGGTCTGCTTTATGATGCCATAAACCATGGCAAGCCCGAGGCCGGTGCCCTTTCCGACATCCTTGGTGGTAAAAAACGGTTCGAAGATTTTATCCTTTACTTCTGGCGCGATGCCATGTCCAGAATCCTCGACCTCGATTGCGACATAATCGGCCGGAACCAGCGATGCCTCATTGAAACCGGCGCATTCGGCCGCAATGACATTGCGGGTCCGCAACACGATCTTGCCGCCTTGCGGCATTGCGTCGCGCGCATTGACGATCAAATTGACGATGACATGCTCAAACTGGTTGACGTCGGCTTCGACGAGCCAGAGGTCGCGGCCGTGGCGCAGCTCGAGATCGATCTTTTCGCCGACAAGCCGGCGCATCAGCATTTGCAGATCGGATAGCACATCGCCCAATTGCAGGACCTGCGGCCGCAACGTTTGGCGGCGGGAAAACGCCAGGAGCTGCCGCACGAGCGAGGCCGCGCGGTTGGCGTTTTGCTTAATTTGATTAATGTCCCGGAACGACGGATCGGTCGGCCGGTGATTGGCGAGAAGCAAGTCGCAATAGCCGATGATCGCGGTCAAGACATTATTGAAATCATGCGCCACTCCACCGGCAAGCTGCCCGATCGCTTGCATTTTCTGCGATTGAGCGAAGTTGCTTTGCAAAGCCCGCTGTTCCGTCGTGTCGAGCGCGTAAATCGTCGCGCCACTTTCGTCGTGCTCGTCCGCCGCCGCGAAAAACAGCCTTGCCGACCGCTCGCCTTCCCCAGCCAAGGAGACATCGATCGGCGGAATATTGGGAGTAGACTGGAAAGCCGAGGCAATCGCGGCATGGACGGCGCCATGGTCACTATCGAGGATACTGGCAAAGATCGAACGCGCGGCACCGTCGGGCTGCTTCACGGTTTCCGGCATGAGGCGCGCGAAAGCGGCGTTCGAGCGAGCGATCCGTCCGCTTTTGTCGAGCATGGCGATGGCCATCGGCGTCGCATTGAATACCCGTGCGAAGCGCATTTCCGCGGCGCGCAAATCCAGCGCCGGTTGCTCGCCAGGAGCGCGGCTGAGGACGAGCGTGCGCGACGGCCCTGCTGCGCCGTCCTGACCGAACGCGACGCCGTGGAGCAGACGCACGGGCAGGCTCTGACCATTGCGGCACTTCAGGTCGATATCAAATTGCTCGGTGCGGATCTCGCCCGCGAGGCCGGCGGCCGAAGCGACGAGCGCGCCGCCGCCGCCGGCGACGAAGTCGGTCAGCTTGAGACCTCTTGTGCCGGCCTCCGCCGGGTCGTAACCGAGCCAGGCGGCAAGGGTAGCGTTCATATAAGAAACGTCGCCGTTCTGGCCGCAAGAAAAAAACCCGGCTGGCGCGTAGTCTAAAAAATCGATGGCATCCCGCAATTCCTGAAAAACCTTTTCCTGTTTTTCCCGCTCATGCGTTACATCCGCGACGGACCACAGGCTGGCACGCCTGGCGCTCGCCAAAGCCAGCGGCTTGACCTTGATCTTGTACCAGCCGGCCCCGCCGGCGCCGCCGAGCGGCGGAGACAAGCGCAATTCCTCGGTGGCGCTCTTGCCGTCGCGCCCGGCCTGGGCGAGCCGGTAGATGGCCTCGGAGACCTCCGGGGAGCCGGAAAAGAGCCGCTCCACCGGGCGCAGGTCCGCGAGGCCGCGTGCATCCGCTAAGGTCAAATAGGCGGTGTTCGCGTAAATGATATTGCCGCCGGCGCCGGTCACAATCAGCCCGTCGATATTCCCGTCGCAGATGAGTTTTGTGACGTCGTTCTTCTGCGCTTGTCCGGAAAACTGAAGGAGGCCCATCGCAACTGCGAAGGAAGCGCAAATACCGGCGACCGCGAAGAGGGCGAGCAGCAAGATTGCGAGGGTGGTACCCTCATCGCCAGACAAGAAGGAAAAAGCCGCGACGGCACCCGCCATAAGCAGGGCAAAAGCCAAGATCAACGCCGGATTGCCTACGTATCCGGGCGGGCGCACGGGGCCAGGCTGCTTGCTCATAACGTTTCACCCTGGGCAAGCGGCACGGCACTATTTGAAGCCAGGACCAACTCGCGAGAGCCACCGGGGCTCCGCCATTGGGCCTGGACACGCGACAACGCCGCGGCTTCGCCCGGCGCGGTATTTTCGCGCACCCGCCGCCAATTTGTCCGTCTTAAGTTTGGTGGACTAGCCGGGCCTTCCCGGTGAACTTCGCCGATTTTGGCGCGTTGTTGTTTAAAAAGCAAAATCATGATGGCGGTCGCATCTCGCGCCGAACCGCCCCGCTTGGAGAAGTCAATGCACTCTTTCGGCAAGTTCCTCGCCATCACCATCTCGACTTTAGCTCCCAGCGAGCCCATCGCGCAAACCTCGTATTATGACTACGGGCCGCTGCCGCCGAATCCGCCGCAAAGCTGGATCGCGCGAGGCCGCTCCATCAAGGAATGGGACCGGCTCCGCTACGGTTATTCCGGCACCCGCGGCCGCATGGGTCTCGGCGCTGACCCCGCCCACCCGGAAGGTCCCGGTAATTTTTCCTCGCCAGGTCGGTAGCGCGGCAGCTTGTGGAATAATATTTGGGGATTATCCCCTTGACACACGGGACCGTCATATCTCTAGGGCCACTTGCCCATAAGACGCATTAGCTGCATTATTTTCTAGACATTTGGTACGATTCGGCTTAGGTGTCCC
>JBOHJU010000196.1:0-5686 GCA_050728755.1 Methylocella sp. | reverse complement strand
AAGTACGGCTGCCACAAATCCATCGACGTAGGTCATAATCTCTCCTTTTTCGGGTTAGGGTGATTGAACAGCATTTCCAGATATCGCCTGAGATGGTCCAGGCATTCTTCTGCGACCTGAGGACCGTTTTTCGCCTTGGCCAGGATGAACCCGCCCTGGATCACGGCCTGGGTGTAAAGCGCTAGACCCCCGGCGCTCCAGGTCGCATTTGGCGCATAGAGCAACTTGGCCGCGGCGATATCCTTGGCGACCTCGGCGGCATGCGCACTAATATGCGTGCCGCAGGCTTCGCGAATGGCGGGATGCGACTCGAAGGTCTCCTGAACCAACGTGCCGAGCAGGCATGTGCGTTCGGGCAGGGGGCCCTTTAGAATTGCCTTGCGGAAATCGACGTAACCGAAGACGCGGTCCAGGGGATCACTGAGGGCGCGATAGGGCGCCTGCGCAAACAGACCGTCCACCAATGCCGCGAAATGCGCGGCGGCGGCGAGCGCAAGTTCTTCCTTGCTCTTGAAGTGGTGGAAGAAGCTGCCCTTGGTCAGCCCGGCGGCCAAGCAGACGTTATCGATGGTCATTGCCGAGTAGCCCTTGGCACGGATCTCCTGCATGGCCGCGTCCAAGAATCTAGTTTTCGACTCGTGTTGGGTTTGGATTTTGGTCATTCCGATACCCACTAATCGGTATCATACCGGCTAGTTGGTATTCGTCAAGGATCAATTCTGTGCAGCGGATTGAACGGACCAAAGCGCCCGTTGGCTAGGCCGCCCATCGGACGGCCCGGGATCAAGCGGCGCGGCGGCGGCTAGGGTGAATCAGCTTGAAAATGCGGTACATGAAAAACTTATTTCTGGAGAGTCTGAAACGCCTTGCGCGTGAAACCGGCTCTTGCATCGCGCATGGCAACGGATAGGATGGATTACGCCGGCGGGATCGCTGGCTCCGAAAGGGATCGGCATTGTGGCGCCCCCCGCGAGCAAGACCGGGACGGGGCGTACTTTTTTGTCGGCTCTACGATGCCTATATTATGTGCGTTCGCCAACAATGGCGAGCGCACAAATAATTAGCTCAAAGGCATTAGCTTATTTCATCGGTTGCCGATCCCTGGCTCCGGTTGACGCAGGAGCATGCGGCGATAAGGTGAGGACTGGAAATGAGCATAAACCGCACCTATCGCAACCCGAGTGAATTGCCGGCGGCGTTTCCAATTTTTCCGCTTGCGGGCGCCCTGCTGCTGCCGCGTGGCGAACTGCCTCTCAATGTCTTCGAGCAACGTTACCTCGCCATGGTGGACGACGCCATGAAAGGCGAGCGTATCGTCGGCATGATCCAACCCGACCCCGAGGCAGGAGCGGGGATCGCCATTCCGGCACTGTTTTCGATCGGATGCGCGGGGCGGATTACCCAGCTCGCCGAAACCGGCGACGGGCGCTACTTCGTCACGCTGACCGGCATCGCGCGGTTCAAGATCATCGAGGAAATCGCCACCGTGACGCCCTACCGCCAATGCCGCGCCGATTTCAGCCCGTTTTCCGTCGATTTTAGTCCCCGCGCAGGCGAGGATCAGGTCGATCGCGACGGCGTCTTGCGCACATTGCGCGACTTCGCCGAGGCCAACCATCTCCAGATCGACTGGAACAGCATCCACGCCGCGCCAAACGAGGCGCTCGTCAACGCGCTGTCCATGATGAGCCCGTGCAGCCCCAAGGAAAAGCAGGCGCTTCTCGAAGCACGCGATCTGAAAGGCCGGGCGGATGTGCTTGTCGCGATTACCGAAATCGAACTCGCGCGCGGGGGAAACGCTTCGGCGCCCTTGCACTAACTGGAATGGCGTTGGCTGACTTCTAGCCTGTTTCAAATTCCGCCCCCTCATCCTGAGGAGAAGGCGAAGCCGGCGTCTCGAAGGATGCGCTACGCGGCCCCGAGGCGCCCTCACGCTGTCATCCTGAGTTTATCGAAGGACGAGACAGCCTTTCGGGCTTCCTCAGGGTGAGGCCTTAGGGTATGTGCGAGCTCTTGAGACAGGCTCTAATGCAACGACAAATATGGGAGGACGCACCAATGGCAGGTAAGGATAAAGAACTGGGCGCCACGCAAGCTCCGGAGCCCTCTCGGATCGATCCGCGGCTGCTTGAAATCCTGGTTTGTCCGCGCACCAAGACGACCCTCGAATACGACGCGCAAAATCAGGAACTCATTTCGCGGGCGGCCAAGCTTGCCTATCCGATCCGCGACGGCATCCCGATCATGCTTCCGGAAGAAGCGCGCCCGCTGGATGGATAGAGAGGCGGCCGGAAATACGAGGGCCGTCGCCAATGATGACAGAGGAACGGCCCGTACGAAGCGCAAGGTCTCGCTTGAGCTTGGGGCGAATTATTCTACCGGCTCGTTCCGCGGCTGTGGTGAAGCGGGAAAACTCTCGTTCGGGCGCGGCGCCGATGGCGATTCCGGTTAAGGCTTGACTGCAGCTGCCACGCGGCTCACGTCAGGCTCCCGGAAAGGAAGTCCAGCGCGCCATGTCCGAGGCCGTCGCCCAGCTTTTGGCTATTCTCGATCTCGAACGGATCGAGGAAAATATTTTTCGCGGGCGCAGCCCGCAGGTTGGCTGGCAACGCGTGTTCGGCGGGCTTGTCGTCGCGCAAGCCCTCGTCGCCGCGGCCCGCACCGTCGAAGGACGCGCGCCGCATTCGTTGCATGGTTATTTCCTTCGGCCTGGCGATCCGGCCGTGCCGATCGTCTATGAAGTCGACCGGATCCGGGACGGGAAAAGCTTCACGACGCGGCGCTGCAACGCGATCCAACATGGCCGCGCGATTTTCTCCCTCTCGGCATCGTTCCAGATCGAGGAGTCTGGGCTCGAACACGCTGTTTCAATGCCCAAGGTTCCGTTGCCGGAAAGCCTGCCAAGCGAATCTGAAATGCTGCGCCGCTTTGGCGCGGCCGTGCCGGAAGCCCTTCGCCGCTGGTTCGCCCAAGATCAACCCATCGAGGTCCGTCCCGTCGATCTGTCCCGTTATGTCAGGCACGAAGCCGGCGTCCTAGAACGGCAGGTCTGGATGCGCGCGGGGCCGCTCCCCGGCGATCCGGCCATCCATCGCGCGGTGCTCGCTTATCTCTCCGACTTGACGCTTATCGATGCCGCGCTCGGCGCACACGGTCATTCGGTTTTCGATACCGGCCTCCAGGTCGCGAGCCTCGATCACGCCTTGTGGTTTCACCGCCCGTTTCGCGCCGACGATTGGCTTCTTTACGCGCAAGATAGCCCAACATCCTGCGGCGCGCGCGGATTCGCCCGCGGACTCCTCTTCGCCCACGACGGCCGCCTCGTTGCCTCGGTGGTTCAGGAGGGATTGATCCGTCCAAAGTCAAATGCTCGGGGAGTTTTGCTTTGAGCAGAGGACAATGCGTTTCTTCTGATGTAATACCAAGAATCATCAGCACTCGATTTGTGACCTGGCGGTTGCGATCGCGTGACTGGCAACCGCCGCGCGCAAGCCGCTTTTCGGCCACCGCCGTCCCAGCTCCCTTTTTCGACAAACATCCAATTCCGCAGCGTGGCGGATTCCCGCGTCGTCTTTTATCTCCGCCCGAATAAGCTCCTCGGCACTTTAGATTCACCGCGGCACATTCGGTCCCGCATTGGCAAGTGGCCCGCGGCTTGCTATCAGTAACTCAAGCATTGCCGCGATTTCCCGCGCCCGGTTCTACGCTGAGCCGGTTCGCACGCAGTTCCCAAGGTTTCCAGGTAGAGGCAAGCAGGAAGGCAACATGAAAATAATTACTGCGATCATCAAGCCGTTCAAGCTGGACGAGGTCCGCGACGCCCTGACGGCGCTTGGCGCGCACGGAATGACCGTGACGGAAGTCAAAGGTTACGGCCGCCAAAAGGGCCATACGGAAATCTACCGTGGGGCGGAATACGCAGTCAGCTTTCTTCCCAAGTTGAAGGTCGAGGTCGCCGTACGCGGCGATCTCGTAAATCAGACGATCGATGCCATCACCTCTGCTGCTCGAACCGGCGAGATTGGCGACGGCAAGATTTTCGTCACCGCGCTCGATCAAGCGGTCCGGATTCGAACCGGAGAGCGCGATCAAGAAGCCATCTAACGCTCTCCTCCCTCTATTTTCGAAGTCTCGCAGGAGTTGAATATGAACCATTGTTTGTTACCAAGGATCGCTCCCCGGGCGATCGGCTTTGGGCTTTTGCTGGCCGCGAGCACGGCTGGGCTAGCCTTCGCGGATACCGCTGCCCCCGTGCCCGACAAGGGCGACACCGCCTGGATGCTGACCGCGTCGGCGCTCGTCCTGATGATGTCGATTCCGGGCCTCGCGCTCTTCTACGCCGGTATGGCGCGGCCGAAAAACGCGGCCTCGTTGGCCGCGCAAGTGTTCGCGATCGTGGCGATGGTTGGGATCGTTTGGTGCATTTACGGCTATTCGCTCGCCTTTACGGAAGGCAGCCACGCCTTGGTGCCGGGCGCCGCGAGCGACAATGCCTGGCTCGGATTTATGCATGGCTATGAATGGAACAATATGGTCGGAGGCTTCAAAAGCGTGTTTCTTAAAGGAATGGCGCCGGACTCGACCGTGCCGACATTTTCCAACGGCGTGGTCATTCCCCAATTTGCCTATATGGTTTTTCAGATGACCTTCGCCATGATTACGCCAGCGTTGATCGTCGGCTCCTTTGCGGAGCGCATGAAGTTTTCGGCTGTCTTTGTGTTTATCCTGCTTTGGGTGACCTTCGTTTATTTCCCGATTGCGCATAATGTCTGGTACTGGGCAGGTCCGGATGCGATTGCCGACGCGGCCGGAGCCCTCGCCGCCGCCCCGGACGATGCCGCCAAGGCGGCCGCTCAGGCAAACCTCGACGCGGTTCTCAACAATGCCGGCTATTTCAATAAAATAGGCGCGCTCGATTTCGCCGGCGGCACCGTGGTCCACACTAACGCGGGCATTGCCGGTTTGGTCGGTTGCTTGATCCTCGGCAAGCGGATCGGCTATCCGGGCGAGATCGAGCCGCCGCATTCGGTCATGATGTCGATGATCGGCTCCTCGCTACTGTGGGTCGGCTGGTTCGGCTTCAACGCCGGTTCGAACCTCGAGGCGAATGGCACGACGGCGCTCGCTTTTGTGAACACCATGGTGGCGACCGCGGCTGCGACGCTCGGCTGGATGTTCACCGAATGGATGTTGAAGGGCAAGCCCTCGCTGCTTGGCATGGTCTCGGGCGCGGTCGCGGGTCTTGTCGCGGTGACGCCGGCATCCGGCTTTGCCGGTCCGATGGGATCGATCGTTCTTGGCGTGGTGGCCGGTTCGGTTTGCTTCGTCTTTTGCGCATTTGTGAAGCCGAAAGTGGGGTATGACGACTCCCTCGATGTATTCGGCGTGCATTGCATCGGCGGCATGCTCGGGGCCATTGGCACCGGCATTCTGGTCGCGCCCTACCTCGGTGGCGTCGGTCTCACCGACTATACGATAAACCCGGGCGTTGCATCGCCCGCGGAATACCACATGGGAGCGCAGGTGCTGATCCAGGTGAAAACCGTGATATTCACCTTGCTCTGGTCGGGGATCGTCTCGGCGATTCTATATAAGTTCGTCGATCTTACGATCGGCCTCAGGGCAACGAAGCAGTCCGAGCTCGAAGGCCTCGACATTACCGATCATGGCGAGCGTGCCTATAACC
>JBOHJU010000195.1:0-5705 GCA_050728755.1 Methylocella sp. | reverse complement strand
CCCCCCGTCCCGGTCGCCGAGATAGATATTGTCGCCCATGCCGATTTCGTCGCCATAATAAAGGACCGGGGTGCCGGGCATGGAAAATAGGAGCGAATTCAGAAGCTCGATCTTGCGCCGGTCGTTTTCGAGCAAAGGGGCGAGACGGCGGCGAATGCCGAGATTGATCCGCGCCCGCGGGTCGGCGGCATAAAAGGACCATAGATAGTCGCGCTCCTTGCTGGTCACCATGGCAAGCGTCATCTCGTCGTGGTTGCGAAGGAAAACGGCCCATTGCGCACCGTCCGGGATCTCCGGCGTCTGCCGCAGAATATCGGTGATCGGATGCCGGTCCTCCTGGGCCAGCGCCATGTAGATGCGCGGCATCAGGGGGAAATGAAAAGCCATGTGGCATTCATCGCCCTCGCCGAAATATTGCGCGGTCTCTTCGGGCCAAAGATTCGCCTCGGCGAGAAGCATCCGGTCCGAATAGCGGGCGTCGACCGCGGCCCTGATCTTCTTGAGGACCGCGTGGGTCTCCGGGAGGTTTTCGCAATTGGTGCCGTCCCGCTCCACAAGATAGGGAACGGCATCGAGCCGCAAACCGTCGACGCCCATATCGAGCCAATAGGCCATCGCGTCGAGCATGGCTCGAAGAACGCGGGGATTGTCGAAGTTCAAGTCTGGCTGGTGCGAATAGAAGCGATGCCAATAAAATGCTTTTGCCTGATCGTCCCAGGTCCAGTTCGACTTTTCCGTGTCAATAAAAATGATCGGGGCGTCCGTGTAGGCACGATCCGTGTTCGCCCAAACATAGAAATTGCGCGTCGCCGAGCCGGGTTTGGCCGCGCGGGCTCGCTGAAACCAGGGATGCTGATCCGAGGTATGATTGATCACGAGTTCGGTGATGACCCGCAGGCCACGGTCGTGTGCCTCGCGCACGAAACGTTTGAAATCCCTTAGGCTTCCGTAGGCGGGGTTTATTCCGCGATAGGAGGAAATGTCATAACCGTCGTCGCGCAGCGGCGAAGGATAGAACGGCATGACCCAGATCGCGGTCGCGCCGAGATCCTTGATGTAATCAAGCTTCTCGGTAAGGCCGCCGAAGTCACCGATGCCGTCGTTATTAGCGTCGAAGAAGGATTTCACATGCAGTTGATAGATAATCGCATCGCGATACCATCGCAGGTCATTGCGATCAATCATGCCGTGGGACTCCAGCGCGCGGCTGCTAGAGCGCGCCCCGATCAAATGGAATTATTTGGTCGATAAGGACGCAGCTCAAATTCAAAAAGTTGGAGCATGTCAGAATCGAAAAAGTCGAGCAACTTTTTCGGGACATGCTCTAGTGGATTTCGCCGGCAGTTGCCAGATAGGCGCATCCGCATAGGCTCGCTAAAATTAAAAGAGCAAACGGGAACCCGGACGAAGGCTCGCCCGAGCGGCAGATACGAAACCAAAACCGTCACGTCAATCCTGATTGCTCCTTGGCGATTCCGGACGATTCTACCGCTATGTAGAGATATTCGAGCGCCAATTTGACATGCTCTAAGAAATGAGCGCAAGCATTGCGACTTTGACGCCGGGATGATGCCAGCCGCCCGCGTCCCGAATGCGCCAGACGTTATAATCGGATGAGAACCTGTGCCGAAGGCCGTCATTGCGAGCGCGAGCCATGGCGAAGCGGGAAGCAATCCGGTCCCCTTCCGGCGCTTCAGGATTGCTTCGCCGCTTCCTCTCGCCTTCGCAGCTACGTCGAACCGGCTTTCGCCGGAGGCTCCGCTTTCGCCGTCGACGCCGCTCTCGTCTCGCTCCTCGCAATGACGCCCCTCACACCATGAGTCTTCGGCCGTTGCAGAAACTTAAACGCGCATCGCCGTGGATTGGCAGGGCGGTTGTTCATCTGACTTGAGCGTATCGTGGCGCGGGATCGAAATCGTGCATTGCAGGCCGTCGCGCCGCCAATCGAATGTGGCTGCACCGCCTAGGTGCCCTTCGACGATGGCGCTGATCACCTGCGTGCCAAATCCCTTCTTGATCGGACGCTCGACCGCGGGTCCGCCATTTTCCAACCACCGCAGCACTATTGAGTCCGGCTGAGCGTCCCAGGCAAGCCGCACCCGCCCGCAAGGAGTGGAAAGCGCTCCATATTTGGCCGCGTTGGTCACAAGTTCGTGCAGTGTCAACGCCACGGTCTGCGCGGTCGCCGGCTCAAGCATCACATTCTGGCCTCGTGTCACAATCCTATCTCGGCCGTTGGCATCACCCTTATAGGGCCTGAGCTCGTCCTCGATAAGCTTTTCCAATTCCGCCCCCTGCCATCGTGACCGGGAGAACAAAGCATGGGCCTGTGCCAACGCTTGAATACGGCCGTCAACGGCGGCGACGTAAGTTTCGATGTCCTCCGCCCGGGTGAGACGCACGATCGACTGCACCACTGTGAGCACATTCATTGCGCGGTGATCGACTTCACGAGCCAACAAACTCTGACGCTTCTCGGACTCCTTCCGGTCGGTGATATCGGCCGTGATGCCGCTCATTCGAAGGATCTTCCCGCCTTCCGTAATCGCCACTGCCGTGCCAACGCAGAAGCGCTGCGTGCCGTCGCGGCGACGCACGCGGTACTCAGTCTGAAACGTCTCGGTTTCGCCGCTCTTCTTCTCCCAGGCCTGCACCAACCGGTCCCAGTCCTCGGGATCGACCAGGGCGCGAACACTTTCGCGTGTCGCCTTAAAACTCTCAGGATCTACGCCGAAAATCCGGCACTGGCCTGCGTCAAAACGCCCCTCGCCTTTGACCATATCCCATTCCCAGGTACCCATCTGTCCCGCCGCAAGTGCAAGTTCGCGTAACTGCTCGCTCTGGGTGAGCTGGGCATTTGCTACCGAAAGCTCCATGGTTCGCTCGGCGACACGATCTTCGAGCTCGCGATTGAGCTGCTCAAGCTGACGAGCCTTCCGGTAAAGGTCTACAAATATCTTGACCTTGGCCTGGAGCACTTCGGGAATGACCGGAACTTGGACGTAGTCGACTGCGCCTAACTCGTAGCCGCGAACGCGATCGGCGTCGGCGAGGTAAATGCCGGAAATGAAAATAATCGCGGTGTTCTTGCACCGCGGATGCTCGCGGATCATCGCCGCGAGCTCAAAACCGTCGAGTTCCGGCATGCACACGTCGAGTAGAACCACCGCGATGTCACGCTTGAGCAGCTGCTCTAAGGCTGCTCTTGCCGAGTCAGCTCTGATCACATTTTCCCCTAGGTCACGCAGGATGACATCATAGGTTAAGAGCTTTCCGGGCTGATCGTCGACCAGCAAAATATTCACGTGGTCATGTGTCATGTCGATGCCTGGTGTGATGAGCTTTGCGGGCTGACCATCGACCAGCAAAATGTTCACATGGTCATGTGGCATTTCGATGCCGCGCGTGGTGTTGATTCTACCGGTGGAGCCACATCCGCAACGCCGACAGCAACTGGTCGGTATTGACCGGCTTTGCGAGATAATCGGAGGCACCGGCTTCAAGGCACTTCTCGCGATCGCCTTTCATCGCCCTGGCCGTCAGCGCGATGATCGGCAGACGCTGCAGTTCTAGCTTTGCGCGAATCATTGCGATCGTCTGATAGCCGTCCATCTGTGGCATCATGATGTCCATGAGCACGATCGCAATGCGCGGATCGGAATCGATTAATTGGATCGCTTCGTTGCCGGTCGCGGCCGTAAGAACGCGCATTCCGCGCCGCTCCAATACGCTACTGAGCGCGAAAATATTGCGCGTATCGTCATCGACCAGCAAAACGGTGCGCCCGACTAGGTCCTCATCCGAAAGGTTAAGCCGGCCGAGCATCGCCTGTTTGTCCGGTGGCAGCTCAGTCACGACGCGATGAAGGAACAGTGCAGTCGCGTCGAGCAGTCGCTCTGGCGTTTCGACGCCTTTGAGCACGACGTTGCGCGCCATGGTGCGCAGCTCACCATCCTCTTCTAGCGAGAGTTCGCGGCCGGTGCACACCACCACGGGCACATCGCGCAAAGCCGGGTCAGCGCCCATCTCGCGCAGAACCTCGATGCCCGACATGTCAGGCAGCCGAAGGTCGAGCACGACACAGTCGCAGGGATTCCGCCACAATTCTGCGAGCGCATCGCGACCCGTGCCGACCGCGACGATCTCGATATCGTCATGGCCGAGGAGTTCGGCCACCGCAAGCTGCTCGGCGGGGTTGTCTTCGACGATTACCAGCCGCTTGCGGCGCCGCTTGGCGTATTCCTTTATGCGGACCAACGCTGCGTGCAGACCATCGACGGTTGCGGGCTTGGCGATGAACGCAAACGCTCCCTGCGCCAAGCCATGTTGCCGGTCTTCATCGATCGTGACGATTTGCACCGGGATGTGCCGCGTCATCGGATTCTGCTTGAGCTGGTTCAATACCGTCCAGCCCAAGATGTCGGGTAGAAAAACGTCAAGCGATACTGCGGTCGGCTGATACTGCCGTGCCAAATCCAGGGCATCCTTGCCGCGTGTTGCGATCAGGACCTTGAATCCATGGCCGCGTGCAAGGTCTGCCATCAATTTGAGGTAGTGCGGGTCGTCCTCGACAATGAGCAGAATTGCATCGCCCGGCTGAATTACAAGGCGATCGTCGACAAATTTTTCGACCGGCACCTCGGGCCGCGGAGCCGTGTAAATTCCGATAGACTGAGCCGGCGGGGAACTTCGCGCTGCCACCGTGATCCCAGCATATTTGATGGGCAAGTACAAGACGAATGTGCTGCCGGCACTAGATGAGCTACGCAAGCGGATTTCGCCGCCGAGCAGCGTCGACAATACACGGCAAATCGCAAGGCCAAGGCCCGTACCGCCATACTTGCGGCTCGTGCTGGCATCGGCCTGTTGGAATGCCTCAAATATGATGTTCTGCTTGTTCTCCCCGATGCCAATTCCCGTATCGGCGACCTCGAACGCGACCACGCTTTCCGCCAGTCTGAGGGTCGGGTGATCCTGGCTCCAGCCTCCCGCAGCTACGGCCGCGTTAAGCCGGACTCCGCCCTGTTCGGTAAACTTAAAGGCATTTGACAGCAGGTTTTTCAACACTTGCTGCAAGCGCTTGCCGTCCGTCACGATGCTCCGGCCGAGGCGCGGATCGAGCTCCACGTCGAAGGAAAGCTGCTTGTTCTCGGCCTCGTGGCGGAACGGCCGCGCCACGGTCTCAAGAAGATTGGCAAGAACGATCTCCTCGGCATCGATCGTGACGGTGCCGGATTCAATCTTCGAAAGATCGAGAATGTCGCTGATGAGGTTAAGCAGATCGGCGCCGGCGTCGTGAATCGTCCGGGCAAATTCCACTTGCTTTTCCGTAAGGTTGCGATCTGCATTTTCGGCAAGGTGCTGGCCGAGGACAAGTATGCTATTGAGCGGCGTGCGCAGTTCATGCGACATGTTGGCAAGGAATTCGGACTTGTATTTCGAGGTTAGCGCGACCTCGGCCGCCTTCTCCTCCAAAGCCCGGCGGGCGTGCTCGATTTCCTCATTCTTGCGTTCCACCTCGACATTCCGCTCGGCGAGCTGTTGAGCTTTCTGCTCGAGTTGCTCGTTGGTCTTTTGCAACTCGCTTTGCTGGTCTTGCAATTCGCCGGCGAGCTGCTGCGACTGCTTGAGAAGATCCTCGGTCTGCATCGTCGCTTCGATGCTGTTAAGGACAATACCGATCGAGTCGGCGAGCTGCTCGAGGA
>JBOHJU010000194.1:0-5719 GCA_050728755.1 Methylocella sp. | reverse complement strand
ATCAACAAGAGCGGCTTAAGGGGGAGAATCCACAAGATGCGTCGAGCGTCCGAGCCGCCGCCGGACACGGCCGCCAACCGGAATACCGCGACGCGAGCGGAACTCCTGGACGCCGTATATGCTTCGTGTCCCGCCCTTTCGCGCGCCCAGGCCAAGCAGATATTCGAAATGACGCTGGAAGAGATCACCGATGCGCTGGTGCGCGGCGAAACAGTGAAGCTGCGCTCCTTTGGCCTGTTTTTGGTGCGCGCCAAACGCGAACGCATCGGCCGCAATCCGCGTACCGGCGTGGAAGTGCCGATCACGCCGCGCCGCGTTCTCACCTTCAAACCATCGCCGGTCCTCTGCGCGCTCGTGAATGGCGTTGCGGCCGCACAACGTCGGGATAAGGGCGATCGAACCTAAAGCTTGGTCTCAACAAGCCTTGCGGTCAGAAACCGCGACAAACAAAAGGCCGAAACGTCTCCCCTTCATGGATCCCGCGCCAATGGCCGGGATACGGCGCGGCGCCGCCCCGTATTCAATCTCATAAAGAACTTGCTCCCTCATAAAGAACTTGCGCGCTCATAAAGAAATCGCGGATATTTCGTCAGGTTTCTGATAACAAAAGGTAATCCATGCGTCTCCTTGCCGTCCTCGTGGGCCTTTTTTCGGCCGCCGCCGCCGCTGTCACTCTGAAGACGGGCGACAATATCGTGCTGTTGCTCGCTGGGGTGGGATTTCTCTGCGCCGTCACCACCTACCGCTCGCGGGCGATCTCGACTTTCTTACAAATCTTCGCGGCGATATTCGCGGCCGAAACCGTGATCTTCGGCGCCGTCTTTCTCGTCGCCCAGACCGGACTTTGGCCGGCTTCGCTGAGAGAATACGTTCCAGAGAGCCTGCCGCTCACCGTCGCGATCTTCGGTATTATCGTTTATGCGGTCTCGTTCGTTCCGGTCGTGCGGTCGATGACCCGCATCGCCGACCGCTATTTCGACGCCGATGATGCGACCCGCGCCCGCATCTGGCCGTTTCCCGCGTTCGGCGCACGCGAGCGGCGGGTAGCCATCGCCATGGTCGTCCTGCTTGTCATCATCAACCAGGCGCAAGTCGGCATGCTGCTGCGGCTGTCGTTTTTTAACCGCGATTGGTTCAACGCCATTCAAAACAAGGACGAGGCCACTTTCTGGTCGCAACTTTTCACTGTCTTCACGCCCTGGGCATTTCTTTATGTCGCGACAGCAGTTCTCGAATTTGTCGTCACATCCACCCTCATCATTCGCTGGCGGCGCTGGCTCACCGGCGATTATGTCAACCGCTGGCTCGATGCGCACACCCACTATCGCATGTCGCTTGCCGGCGGCGGCGCCGACAACCCGGATCAGCGCATCCAGGAGGACATCAACCGCTACATCGACGGCGGCCAGATCGGCTATGGCATTTACTCCTTTTCAATTTTGCTTATCTCGAATTTGAGCTCGCTAGTTTCCTTCGCGATCCTGCTTTGGGATCTTTCGGCGAACTTCACCCTTCCCTACACGGCGATCGCGGTGCCTGGATTCCTGTTCTGGGTCGCTCTGATTTATGCCGGCGTCGGCACGCTGGTGACCCATTTGATCGGGCGCCCGCTCGTTAAGCTTTCCTTCGAGCGGCAGCGCTATGAGGCCGATTTCCGCTTTTCGCTCGCAAGATTGCGCGAATACGCCGAGCAAGTCGCACTGCTCTCCGGCGAAACGGCGGAAAAGGCCTCGCTCACGGCACGGTTTAACCGGATCGTCAAAAACTATTTCCAAATTATCTTTTGCCGCAAAAACCTGACCGCATTCACGGCGTCCTACGGCCAGCTCAGCCCGATCATTCCATTTGTCGTCACAGCGCCTTTCTATTTCGCGGGCAAGATCACGCTCGGCATTATGACCCAGACGGCGAGAGCCTTTGATAGGGTTACCGAGGCCTTGACCTTTTTCGTCACCTACTATGTGTCCCTTGCCGAGTTCAAAGCCGTGCTCGACCGCTTGACGTCGTTCGAGCTCGCAATCGAGAACGCGAAAGCGCCCAGTTTTTCGCCAACAGCGAGCGTGGACCCCGCGCGGAAGAATCTCGACATCGAGGCCTTAAATTTGCGGCTTCCGGATGGCCGCGTGATCGTCGAGGGCGCGAATCTCCGGCTTGCCGGAACCGAGCCGGCGGTTCTGACCGGCCCTTCCGGTTCTGGCAAATCGACTTTTTTCCGGGCGATCTCCGGCATTTGGCCTTATGCCGATGGGGCGATCGCTCTGCCCGCGGAGGCAAACATTCTGCTGTTGCCGCAACGGCCCTATATTCCGATCGGAACCTTACGCGCGGCTGTGACTTATCCTGCAAACGCCGATCGCTACGACGGCGCGGCGATCCTTGAGGCGCTGCACGCCGCGAAACTCGGCGAATTCGCCCGCGAACTCGACGTCGAGGATAATTGGTCGCAAAGGCTTTCCGGCGGCGAGCAGCAGCGCCTGGCGATTGCCCGCGCGATATTGGCCAAGCCCGATTGGCTTTTCCTCGACGAAGCGACGTCGGCGATGGACGAAGCGATGGAAGCCGGAATCTACGAAATTCTCGCCAAGAAACTTCCCGGCACGACGATTGTTTCGATCGGGCATCGCGCGAGTCTCGCGCAGTTCCACAAGCGCCATATCGAAATGCGGCCTTCCGCCACCGGAACTTTTACGCCTGCCGAGATAGCGTTCAAACCTGCGGAATAGACTTTTTGTCCGATTCCGCAATCCGCGCGAGAGACAGCGACTCGCTGCTTAGGAGGCAGCAAAGCCCACTACCGCGACAAGATCTCACCGCTCAGCCGGCGATTTTCCAACCGAAGAGGTAGAGACTCTACACTATAGATCCGCACACAACTTCCGCTAACACCGGCACCCTGACGCAAGATGGCTCGGCAAGCGCCCAGCATTGGAAGCAGGAATTTTGGTGGATAAGCGGGCGCGCGAATCGGGGAGCGGCGAGTCGCGTGCTAAACGCGTGGACCTGATTATTTTCGCGCAGGGTCGAAGATGGCAGCAAAATGCGCGCGCGCCGCCGGTGTGCCAAACTCAATGCACCATGCTGGGCGATTGGCGGAATTGATTGCCGGGTTCGGCGTCGAAGCCATGGAATTCACCGCCAAACCAAAGGTGGAGGACATCGCCCGTCAGTGGCTCGCGCGGGCAAATCTCGATCCTGATGACCCCCGCAGCGCCGATGCTATCGCGCAAGCCCTGAGTCTGGCTTTGGAGCTCGCGACGTTTGCCCCCTCTCTGAGCGGCACTACGGCGGTTGACCGGCTGGTCCGGCAGCGCAAGGCCGCCAACGCAGAGGAACGGACCGCGTTGGGATTCGTTCGGCCGGGCAAAGGGTTGGCCAATCCGCCGCGCTGCGCCGCTGCTGTCTACCGGCATGTCGTGCGGCATGGCGCACCGCAAATCCTGGATCTGAACCACTTCCCCGAACCGGAGGACGATCCGTCGCTCTCCGAATCCGAAGACGGCGAGCTCGATTCGCTTGCCCACGCGTGGGCCAAGCTTTCCGGTGATGCCGAGCCCCCGTCCGCCAGTGTGAACGCGGCGAGGAGCCTCACTTCCGCGGACCACCTCCTCGCGGCCCTCGCATCTTCGATCGTGGCGCGGCACGGCGGGAAGCGCCTGCTTGCCGATGCCTATGCGCGGTTGGCAGCGATCCAAATGGAGACCCTGCAACGTCGCGCCGCCGTTGGGATCGGCGGAGACGCGGCGCCGCTCGATCGGGTGGCCGTGGCGATCGAGCGTGGCATCGCCGGAAATTGGCTCCCCTTTGCGGTGGGCGCCCTGTTCGATCATCTGAAACGCCTGCTTCTCGTAACGGACGGCGCTGGCACCAGACCTGGCGACGAGGCTCTTGCCCGCGTCGTGCAACGCATCCGGGCGCTGCGCGCCAAGACGGTCGAGCAAGGCTGCACCGAGCAGGAAGCCCTGGCTTCGGCAAACAAGGTGGCGGAACTTCTCGATCGGCATGGATTGTCGCTCAGCGAAATCGAGCTTCGCCGGCAGGCTTGCGAAGGCTTCGGCATCGACACCGGGCGCCGCCGGCGCGGCGTCTTCGATGCCTGCGTTCCCAGCATTGCCAACTTCTGCGACTGCAAGGTGTGGGGCGAAACGACCCACGCCGGCTTGCTCCGCCATGTGTTTTTCGGTCTTCCGGCCGATGTCGAGGCCGCCCGTTTCCTCTATGACCTCATAGATGTGGCCTTCGATACGGAAACCGCGCGGTTCAAGACTGGCGCCATCTATGCCGGCTCGGAAACGGGCGAGCGCCGCAACGCCGTGAATTCCTTTCAAACCGGGCTTTCGCAAGGGATCGCCGGCAAGCTAAAGGCCATGAAAACCGAGCGCGATGCTTTGAACCGGACCTCGTCCGGACGTGATCTCGTGCCGCTGAAAACCTCGGTGATCGACGACGAACTGGCGAAGCTCGGACTGTCGTTCCACGTCAAAAGCCAGGGCCGCAGGAAGCGTGTGCTAGCCGACGCCTATGCCGCCGGGCAAATCGCCGGATACCAATTTCAGGTGCAGGCGAACATCGCGGCGGCCAACGCCAACTGATCGCGGCGAGGGCGCAACGCTGCTCCGTCCGCCCGGCCTTATCCACGCCGTTAGTGTACGGTATGCGCGGGCAGGCGGTATCAGGCTACCGGAGAGCCGTCTCGATTGGTTTTCAGGGATAATGGCGGCGGCCATGCCGCACCAGCCTAGCGCGGGTTTACCCCGGCCCGCACATCGGCTATGGCAGGCGCCGGCAAAAACTCATCGAGGCAGGAGTCCGGCATGCCGGAGGCTGGCAACACGCTTACACTGGAGACCACGCAGGGGCAGGTCGTCATCGAGATGCGGCCCGATCTCGCTCCAACCCATGTCGCGCACATCAAGAAGCTCGCCGGCGAGAACTTCTACGACGGCGTCGTTTTCCACCGCGTGATCGGAGGGTTCATGGCCCAGACCGGCTGCCCGCACGGGACCGGGACCGGCGGCTCGAAATATCCCAATCTCAAGGCCGAGTTTTCCGCCGAGCCGCATGTGCGCGGCGCCTGCTCCATGGCCCGCGCGCAGGACGTGAATTCGGCCAACTCGCAGTTCTTCATCTGCTTTGGCAACGCGCGCTTTCTCGACAAGCAATATACCGTCTGGGGGAAGGTCACGGCGGGCATGGAGAATGTCGACAAGATCAAACGCGGCGAACCAGTCCGCGATCCCGATAGGATCCTTTCCGCGACAATCAGCTGACGGCCAGTTTCAAAAGCCTCGCCCTCATCCTGAGGAGCCCACGAAGTGGGCCTCTCGAAGGATGCGCCGCGCGCAGCCTCCGCGGCGCCCTCGCCCTTCGAGACACGAGCTTCGCTCGTTCCTGAGGGTGAGGGCTCTAGGTGCTGTGGAGGCTTTTGAGACACGCTCTATTCGCGTGAACACCCCCCTGACGACATTTTGAAGGCGCCCAACAAGGTCGAGACCAGACCAAAAGAATCCGCCGCGCTGGAATCGCAAACGATCAAATTCTACCCAGAATTCAACTTGGCGCCGCTGGAATGCGCGAAGGCACTCGCGATGAAGGGCGCGTCCTGGCTGTGAGCTTTCATTAGGTTGTCCACCCGGTCCGGATCGTGGAGACTGGAGTTGCGAAGCTTCAGAGGTCATGAGGAGGACCGGATGAACGTCCACAAGAATGCCCGATTGACGCC
>JBOHJU010000193.1:0-5787 GCA_050728755.1 Methylocella sp. | reverse complement strand
CCCCATCGAGGCGGCAGGGCTCTATGTTCCCGGCGGCACGGCGAGCTATCCGTCCTCGGTTCTGATGAACGCTGCGCCCGCCAAAGTTGCCGGCGTCAACCGCATTGTCATGACCGTCCCGGCGCCGGATGGGCGTATCAATCCGCTCGTTTTGGCGGCGGCCAAGCTCACAGGCGTCGATGAGATTTACCGGGTTGGGGGCGCGCAAGCGATCGCGGCGCTGGCTTATGGAACTCAGACGATTGCTCCAGTCGCCAAGATCGCCGGTCCTGGCAACGCTTACGTGGCCGCGGCCAAGCGGAGGGTTTTCGGCGCCGTTGGCATCGACATGATCGCCGGGCCGTCCGAGGTCCTGATTATTGCGGGCGCAAGCGCTGATCCCGAATGGATCGCCGCCGATCTCCTCGCGCAGGCCGAGCACGACACAGCCGCGCAGCCGATTTTGATAACCTGTGACGAAAGTCTCGCCAATGCCGTCGAGACCGCGGCCGCGCGGCAATTGACTTCTCTTCCGCGCGAAAAAATCGCGGCGGCGAGCTGGCGCGATTTCGGCGCGATTATCCTTGTCGCCGATCTTGAGGAAAGCATCGCGCTCGCCGACCGGCTTGCCCCGGAGCATCTTGAAATCATGACCGCGAACGCCGAGGCGCTCGGTCAACGGATCCGGAACGCGGGTGCTATTTTCTCGGAGCTTATACGCCCGAGGCCCTCGGCGACTATGTCGCCGGTTCGAACCATGTGCTGCCGACCGCGCGCTCGGCCCGGTTTGCGTCTGGCTTGAGCGTTCTCGATTTCTTGAAAAGAACCTCGATTTTAAAGTGCGGCGCAGGCAGTCTCGCAAGGCTCGGCCCGGCGGCGATCGCACTCGGCCGCGCCGAGGGACTGGAAGCTCACGCCCGCTCGGTGGCGCTCCGAATCGATCACCGGATACCATGAGCCGGTACGATCCGAATGAGCGCAATCGCCTCATTTCCGTGACCCTCGACGAGGCTTCGATCGGCCGTGGCGCGGCGGACCAAGAGCACGAGCGACAAATCGCCATCTACGATCTTCTCGGCGAAAACAGCTTTGCCTTGCCGGGCCGCGACGCCGGCCCCTATGGGCTGAAGATCGCCTTGCAGGACGCAAAGCTAGCGTTGGAGGTCGTTGACGAAACTGGCGCGCCGCTCGTCGTCCATATTCTCTCGCTGACTCCGTTCCGTAGTCTTCTCAAGGATTATTTTCTGATTTGCGAAAGCTATTACGCGGCAATTCGGACCGCGATGCCGCGGCAAATCGAAGCGATCGACATGGGGCGCCGCGCGCTTCACAACGAGGCGGCAGGCCTTCTCCTGGAACGGCTCAAGGGCAAGCTAGATTGCGACCACGCTACGGCACGGCGGATATTCACCCTCGTCGCCGCGTTGCACTGGAAAGGCTGAGCGCCGATGCCGGCGGGGCAAGTCGGCCGGGCGCCGCCGGGATGAAGCCCGCTGTAAAGAACCGCCCGCAAGCTGTGCTTTTCGCGTGTACGCGAAATACGGTGCGCTCGCCGATGGCGGAGGCACTCGGCAGGCACTTCTTTGGTAGGCAAGTCCATTTCGCGTCGGCTGGGGTGAGGCGCGGCGAAAGCAATGGATTCGCCATCGCGGCGATGGAAGAAATCGGCATCGACATAACCAAACATCGCCCCCACACGTTCGAGGATCTCGAAGACGCGAGTTTCGACGTCATCGCCACCCTTTCGCCCGAGGCGCATCACAAGGCGCTCGAATTCACCCGCACCCTTGCCACCGATGTCGTTTATTGGCCGACGTTGGATCCGACCGCCGTCGAAGGCTCCCGCGAGCGCATTCTCGATGCGTATCGCGCGGTGCGCGACGGTCTTCTCGAGCGCATCGAGAAAATGTTGGATTACCGGCCGATGGGCAATCTGTGAATGGCGGCCAGTTTCATGGCAACTGAGAATGGGCCGAAATGCGCGATTTGAGGTGCGAGGGAGTGCTTGCTACCCGGCGCGTGGCGCGCCGGTGCCCCCGGCTTTTATCCGCTGGAGCATCCCGGCGACGGTTCGGACTTGCCAAGGCTCGGCCAAAGTGGCAATCTCAGCTGCGAAACCGGGTCCTCGGGCGGATGCCGGTTTAGCTAGGGAGGTCGAAAATGAAAACTGAAGTTTGGGTACTCGCGGGAATCGTTGGCATAGTTGTTTTGGCGCTCATTGGATTCTCGCTTGTCGGGCTACCAACGAAGCCCGGCACGCCGGGATCGGCGTTCCCACCCACCATAAACGGGCAGTGACGTTATGCCCGCCGTAATGGCAGGCGCATCGTAGAAGTCGAGTGCTGGCTCGCGCTGGTTTTGAATGACGATCCGGCAAGCGGGGATGAGGCTGCGGCGCAGGGGTGCAGCCGTCGTCGTCTCGCCCATGCGGGCATTCAGGCTTGGGCTCGGATCTAAGGTCCGAGAAGAAAGCCGGCCCGAAAAAACTGTGGTGAAAAAACTGTCGCCCCTTGACGCGCTTGACGGCAATGACTCTCAAAAAAGAGCACCATTACCGCCGAGCGCGCCATTTGGCCAGTCGCGCCCGGCGGCATGAATTTTTTGCTGCTTCCCATCCCGGCCGCCGTGCGCGCCAGCATGCGGACGCCGAGCGGTGCGGCGGAACTTCACCGCCGCGTGATCCAATTTCGAAAATTTCGATCGGTGCACAAGCCAAGCCTGCCGGGGCGCGGCAGCCGACTTCGTTTAGGTGTGCTTCGCGCCCGCTTCCTCGGAGCAGGCCTTTTGCTCGCTGGGATGCGAATTCTCCCAGGTGCTGATCGATTGTGTCTCCGAGCCCCCCATCCTTCTGCTCATGCAAGAACAATAGGCTGCGACGACGGTCGCGGTCTGGCCCTCGCCTTGGTTGTCGGCCACGCATTGCTTGATCCTGGCGGCATCGTCGGCCTTGGCAACTGGCCCAACTGCCGACGTCATCGCAACGGCTGCGACGGCAAAGAGGGCGATACGGCTAAATGTCATCGTGCTGCTCCAATTGTGATGCGAGACGCCCCATCGGCGCTCGGCTGAATGGACATCGGGCGCTTTCCTTGGCTCGCCCAGCTTGAGAACGCCTTTCTCGTCCCGGTCGAATGGCAGGACGGCGTCGCAGGGGACGGCAATAAGCTGGGATTCCTCAGATGACTCCCGAGTCCGCGTGAATGTTAGCGGTTTTCCGGCGTCGCTGGAAGGCAGACGTAACGTGCCGGCACATCGGGCAAGCAAATTTTTCGCTGGCAAATGGACGCACCCCGCCCATCCGGTTGCTCTTGCAAACTATCGAACGTCTCGCGCCGGCGCTGGCGGCGGCCGCGGCCAAAATTCCAAGCACGCGCGCTTGCTTTATCGCTCGCGGAGGCCGCTTCGGTTTCATCGTGCACCTTCCAAGAGCCGCGCAGCGGCCGCCCGCGCCTCGTTGGTGATCGTAGCGCCGGCCAGCATACGGGCGATTTCCTCGCGCCGCGCGTCCTTTTCGAGAATCGAGACCCGCGTCGCGACGCGGCTACCTTGACCCGCGGCAGCCTTGGCGATGCGGAAATGACCTCGCGCGCGGGCCGCGACTTGCGGCGCGTGGGTCACGGCGAGCACCTGCACGCGAGACGCAAGCCGCGCCAGCCGCTGGCCTATGGCATCGGCCACAGCACCGCCCGCTCCCGTATCAATTTCATCAAAGACAAGTGTCGGAGCCGAGCCCTGCTCGGCAAGAACCACTTTCAGGGCCAGCATGAAACGGGCAAGCTCGCCGCCGGAGGCGATTTTCATCAACGGGCCAGGCTTTGTTCCGGGATTGGTTTGCACCCAAAACTCGACTTGATCGTACCCGTCCGGACCTTCCGGCTCAGTGCGGAATTCGGTTGTAAAATGGGCGCCTTCGAGCTTGAGCGGCGCGAGTTCGGCGGTCACTTCGGCATCGAGCGCGGCGGCGGCTTTCTTGCGCGCCTCCGACAACGCCCGCGCCGCCGACGCATAGAGGGACTCCGCGGCCTCGGCCTCTCGCGCTAATTGCGAAAGCCTTGCCTCGCCTGCGTCGAGGGCGGCAAGCTCGGCCGCGAATTTTCCGGCGAGCGAGGCAAGCGCGTCGGCCGGAACCCCATATTTGCGTCCTGCGGCACGCAATGCAAACAGCCTTTCTTCAACCCGCTCCAATTCGCGCGGATCGAAATCAGCATCCCGCAAAGCCTGATCGAGGGTTTGCCCCGCGAAATCGAGGGCGTTCAACGCGGCGTCGAGCGCCTCGGCGGCGGGCGCGATCAGGCCGGGCGCCTGAGTCTGGCGCCGCTGGAGCCTGCGCAGCGCGGCGGATAGAGCAGGCATTGGCGAATGCTCGCCCGCCACCGCTGCGTGGACATCGCGCAGTTCGGCCGCGACCTTCTCGGCCTGCATCATGGCGGAGCGGCGCTCGGCGAGCGCAGCTACTTCGCCGGGTTTGGAAGTAAGCGCGGTCAACTCGGCGAAAGCGTGGCGCAAATAATCGGCCTCCGCGCGCGCCTTTTCGACCTGCGCCTGCTCGCGCGCGCGCTCGGCCCTAAGTCCGCGCACCCTTGCAAAGGCGGCGCGCACTTCGGCGGCGGCAAGGTTCAAACCGCCAAAGGCATCGACCAATTGGCGATGGATGCTTGGATTGACGAGCGCGCGGTCGTCGTGCTGGCCATGAATTTCGACGAGTTCGCTGGCGATCGCCCGCAATGATTGCGTGGTTATCTGCTGATCGTTGACGAAAGCGCGGCTGCGGCCATCCGCCAATTGCAGGCGCCGCAAAATAAGTCTGCCGCCGGTTTCGATGTCTTGTGCCTTCGCTGCGGCGATCGCCTTGTGGTCCTCCGCAAGTTCAAAAGCCGCGCTGACTTGACCTTGCGCCGCGCCGTGGCGAACCAAGCCGCCGTCGCCCCGGGCGCCAAGCGCCAGCGAAAACGCATCGAGAAGTATCGATTTGCCGGCGCCGGTCTCGCCGGTCAAGATGGTAAGGCCACGGTCGAATTCGAGATCAAGCTTGTCGATCAAAACGATGTCGCGGACGGACAGTTGAACGAGCATAAGGCCGAGGGGCTCCCCAATGCGCCTTCATCAGGCGCGGCAAGTGCTCTTTAATACCCTTCTCGGAAAGACGAAAAAGTTGCAAATTCGCCAGGATAATCGGGTGCTTGCCTCCGCATGCCAGTGCAGGTGCCGAAGAAGCTGCTCGCCCTTTTCGATCAAAGCATGTGCAAAATCATTTGAAATTAAAGGATTCCATTCAATGACGCGGTTAGGTCCGGTTGTCGCTGATCTTGGATCGTGAGGCTTGTATGATTTTGTCCGTGCGCTGATCCGCATGATAGTCGCTAATGGCAAAAAACGCCCAGATCGTCGCGGGAAGCCAACCAATAAGCGTCAGTTGCAAAACGAGGCAGATTATCCCCGAAAGGACCTTTCCCATCGTAAAAAACGCCAGCCACGGCAGAAATAGGGCTATCATATACCTCATAACGTTCTCTATGGCAGACCGAGGCGGTCTAGCCAAGGCCCATTTTGTGGAACGCTTTCGATATCCAGGATCCCTGGTCCTCATGCGGCTCCAGCCCGCCTCCCTTGAGCAGCGCGTAGGCATCCTTGTACCAAGCCGATTCCGGGAAATTATGCCCTAAAACCGCCGCCGCGGTCTGTGCCTCGCTGGGAATACCGAGCGCGAGATAAGCCTCGGTCAGCCGCTCCAAGGCTTCCTCGGCGTGGCGGGTCGTCTGATATTTGAACAGAACCTCGCGGAAGCGGTTGATCGCCGCCGCATAATCG
>JBOHJU010000192.1:0-5796 GCA_050728755.1 Methylocella sp. | reverse complement strand
TATAGGACGAATGTCTGATGTCTCCGCAGAAAATCCAAGTTATGCTTTTGGCACAATCCCAGTCATTCGGGGAATTCCAGTATTCAATTAAGTCCAAACGTCGAATGAGGGAGGAAAGTCATGACCAATTTCCACAATCTCCTGGCGGCCAGCTTCGCAGCCATTATCCTTAGCATGTCCGCCGCCGCAATATCCGTGCCAGCTTTAGCTAGGGGTAGCGGCGGCGGCGGAGGAAGCCATGGCCATCCGGGTCATCCGCCGCCTCTTATCCTCGACAGTGGCGCGGCTGGCCGGGTGGTGAGCAGCAATTGCTTCAAACCGGTCACCGATGCGCACGGCACTATCGTCGCTTATCGCCGCATCCGGGCTTGCAACTGAGAACCCGCCTCTTCTCAAAATTTTCCAGTTCTGGACGCCAGAGTCCGCGCACGGACGTGCTCGGCCCTCTCGATGTAGAAAGCGGCCTTGGCCTTGCGATATTCTTCGAGAGCTCCCCCGACATCATCGAGTGCCTCATCGAGATGACGGGGTTTGCGGGTTTTCTTGAAATAGGCAAGTTGAACCAGGGCCAGTTTTTCCTGCGTCTGCGCCCACATGAGCGGCACGCGCTCGCGGGTCCTTTCCTCCAGGGCGCCACGAAAAGCGGTGACGGCTTCCTCCAGCAGCGCTGTCCCGCTCTCGCGCTCGCCAAGGGTTCGAAGCGCGTTTCCCAGATTGGTCTGAGTAGAGGCCCAATCGAGCGGCATACGGTCGCGGGGCTGTTCGGTGAGCGCCCCGCGATAGAGGGCGATCGCCTCCTCTAGCTCCGCCGTCCCGTTTTCGCGCTCGCCGAAGGTTCGAAGCGCGTTGCCCAAATTGGCCTCAGTCCCCGCCCAATCTAGCGGAACACGATCGCGGGGCTGTTCCGTCAGCGCCTCCCGATATGCGGCGATCGCCTCTTTCAACCGCGCTGTTCCACTCTCGCGCTCGCCAAGGGTTCGAAGCGCATTACCAAGACTGGCCTTGGTCTTGGCCCAATCGAGCGGCACAAGCTCGCGGGTGTTTTCCTTCAGCGCCTCGCGAAACGCGGTGACGGCCTCTTCCAGCCTCGCGGTCCCCAACTCGCGGTCTCCAAGGGATCGAAGCGCGTTGCCCAAATTGATCTGGGCCTTGGCCCAATCGAGCGGGGCGCGATCACGGGAGTTTTCCTTCAGCACCTCGCGCAAAGCGAGGACGGCCTCCTCCAGCCGTGCCGTCCCGCTCTCGCGGCCGCCAAGGGTCTCGAGTGCAGCGCCTAGATTGTTCTGGGTCTTGGCCCAAATGAGCGGCACCCGCTCGCGGGTCCTTTCCTTTAGAGCCTCGCGATAAGTAGCGACGGCCTCCTCGAGCCGCGCCGTCCCTCTCTCCCGCGCGCCAAGAGTCTCGAGCGCAGCGCCGAGATTGTTCTGGCTCAGGGCCCAATCAAGCGGCACCCGCTCGCGGGTCCTTTCCTTTAGGGCCTCGCGATAGGCGGCGACGGCCTCCTCCAGCCGCGCCGCGCCGCTTTCCCTCTCGCCGAGACGCATGAACGCATTGCCCAGGTTGGTTTGGGTCATGGCCCAATCGAGCGGCACACGCTCACGGGTCCGTTCCTTCAACGCCTCGCGACAGGCGGCGACCGCGTCTTCCAGCCGCGCTGTTTCGCCCTCGCGCTCTCCAAGCGTACGAAGCGCATTACACAGATTGTTCTGAATCATAGCCCAATCGAGCGGCACGGATTCGCGGGTATTTTCCTTCAGCGCCTCGCGAAAAGCGGTGGTGGCCTCGTTCAGCCGCGCCGTCCCGTTTTCCCGCTCTCCGAGCCGCATGAGTGCAATGCCGAGGTTATTCTCCGTCACCGCCCAATCGTCTGGCGCGCGATCTCGGGTCCATTCTTTCAAAACGGCGCGGAACGCCGTGACCGCCTCCTCCAGCCGCCCTGTTCCGCTTTCGCGCTCTCCAAGGGTCCAAAGGGCAAGACCAAGGTTGTTGTGGGCCGTCGCCCAATCGAGCGGCACGCGTTCGCGCGTCCATTCCTTCAAGGCCTCATGATAGGCGGCGATCGCCTCTTGCAGCTGCGCCGTCCCATTTTCCCGCTCCCCGAGTGCCAAAAATGCATTGCCAAGATCGTTCTGGGTCGCGGCCCAGTCGAGCGGAAACGCATTCCGGGGCCTTAGCTCGACGAGCTGCCGATAGCGTTCAATTGCCGAGCGCACGGCCGCGTTGTCGCCAAATTCATCGCCTTGCCGATAGAGAGAACTGGCCTCCCGGTTAAGATATTTCCAACGCTCGTCCTCGTGCCGCGGCGGCACTTTCGCCGCCGCTTCGGCGAAGCGCTGCGCCGCATCGAGGTAGCGCAACCGGGCCAAGGCGACATCGCCGCGCTGGGCGGCGGTCTGCGCGGCATTGAGGGCGAGATGTTCCAGCGCCTCAGTCTGGATCTTCTCGACCTCGGCCAATAGATCGTCGGCTTTGCCGAGTTGCCCATCGGCAATCGCCGTTTGCGCCTCCGTTTTCAAGTTGGTGATTTTCGCGTCATCGCCAGGCTGCGCCGCCGCCGCCGTTTGGAGGTCCTTGTATTTTTCGGCGATTTCGGCAAGCTTCGCCGCGAGCCGTTCGGGCGGAATATTGGCTTCGCCCACTATTTCCAGGGCGCTCCGGACCTGACGCTGGTTGAGATCGAGCTTTTCCTTCAAAAGCGCGATGGTGTCTTTTTGCGATTCGGACAAATCCTCAAGAGGCTTTGTCGCGAGCCGCACCGATTCCTCGACCTTTTCGTAAGGGACACCGATCGTGCTGTTCGAAACATTGCCACCGATCGCGACGCTGCCTTGCTCGGCGTGAACCGGGGGCCGCTCCTGCGCCCAAGCGTTGGGGGCACCCGGCGCGAAAGCCAACGCGAGGACAAGGCCAAGAGCCTGGACGCTCTTGCGCATGTCATTGCCCCGGTTTCGGACAGTCGCCGCTGTTACCAGCCGTGATCGTCGCGCCCGAAACATCGCCGCCGATGGCGACGCTGCCGCAATCGGCCTCGATCTTGTTTTGCGGCGGACTTGGCTTTGCCTCGTGCGCAGGGAAGAAATAAACAAATGCGGTCCAGAGCGCTACGATGACGGCGGCCAGGCCGCCTCCGGTCAAGGTCAGCATCCTTTGGTTGTTTTCGTCTTGGAGATACTGCCAAATCTTCTGCAACATGACGGCACTCCCGCGTCTAGGAGATCAAGCACGCCTGGGCGTCTTTGGAGCCGATTGAGTGCGGCCAAAAAAACCGCACATTCATGCGGACAAACTTTATCGCAATTTTCAGCTCGCGCCAAATCCCCGCTTCGTATCGCCCAGTGCCTTGTAGACTCGCTACGGTCTGCCGGGTAGGCAGCGCGAATATCAAATCCGGATCGCTTGAGGCTCATGGAGCCCCTAGGGCTCGAGCGGCATTGCGGCGGTTGCGATGCACCGGCGAGTTGGCTGTTTCGCGAGATGTCGATTGCGGCCCGGCACACCGCCCCAAGAAGACCACGGCGCTCGTTGATTGTTATTTCCTGCCTCCCCCTACGCCGGATCGCAATCGCGACTCGAAGCCGATACCACGGGCCGCATCGCCGGCACCGGCACGGGCTTCCAGCGCAAGGATAAAGTGTCCCTGCGACAACCGCAAAAAGACCCCAAAAAAATCCGTTCCTTTACGAAAACCGACCCACAAATACGCCGCGTGAGTGTGCGGTTACTTATGGACTAAATATAAGCCAATTCGAAAATCCCCTTCGGTTTAATCCGGACGGAAAATGCGCTAGGAACGCGGATACGAATTTTGGCTTAGTGGCGGATTTAGGAGCTGGGATTGGCAAAATTGAGAAAACCGTGGAGCTTGGCCCGCGATGAGCCGCGCCAAAATCATGCTGATCCGGCATGCCGAGCGGCCAAGCGCCGATAAATCGATTCGCGGCGTGACTGAGGCCGGCGTGAAGAATAAGGAAGAGCTCACCGTGCGCGGCTGGCAACGCGCGGGCGCGCTCGTGCGCTTTTTTGCGCCACGCGACAACCGCTTTGTCCACCCTGCCCTTGCCCAGCCGGAAATTTTGTTTGCGTGCAAAGCCGGGCCGGCAGCTCCGAGTCTGCGGCCTCAGCATAGCTTGTTGCCGCTCGCCGAGCTTCTCGGAGTCGAGCTCAATCGCGATTACTACGAGGGCCAGGAAAAGGAACTTGTGCAATGCGTGATCGCGGCGCAAGGCACGGAGCTGATCGCATGGAAACACAATAATATGCACCTCATCGCCAATGCCATTCTGGGAAACAGGACAAGCGCGCCGCAATATTGGCCGCTCGACCGTTTCGATCTCGTCTGGGTCTTTGACAGGCGAGGCGACACCTGGACCTTTACGCAGGTTCCGCAGCTGCTTCTGGCCGGCGACCGGCCGGAGGTGATCGATTAAGCGATGGTTTTGCGGCGAACCCGGCGCGCGGCTATGATAAAATAGCACTGCCGGAGCAACCCAATATGCAGCGAAGCAAGAGCGCAAAACACCGCTTCGATCGAATCGCTTTCTTGTCGTCCGGCTCGCCGGAAGCAAATGCGGCCCAGGCGCACTTCGTCGCACGGTTTGGGGCGATTGATCCCGAATCAGCCGATGTCGTCGTGGCGCTTGGCGGCGATGGGCTCATGCTACAGACGCTGCACCGCTTCATGGGAAAAAACAAGCCGATCTACGGCATGAAGCAGGGCTCGCTGGGCTTTCTCATGAATGAATTTCATGGCCCCGACCTCAAAAAGCGTCTTGACCAAGCGGAAGCATCGATCGTGCATCCATTGCAGATGGAGGCAACCGGCATACAGGGGGAAAGCATCAAGGCGCGGGCGGTCAATGAAGTCTCCATTCTGCGGCAGTCCTATCAAGCGGCAAAAATGCGGATTTCGGTTGACGGAAACGAGAGACTCGGCGAACTCATCGCCGATGGGCTGATCGTCGCCACGCCGGTCGGTTCCACTGCCTATAATTTTTCGGCGCATGGACCAATCCTGCCGCTCGACGCGACGTTGATGCCACTGACGCCGATCGCGGCGTTCCGGCCGCGCCGCTGGCCGGGCGCTCTATTGCCCGACACGGCGCACGTGACAATCGATATTCTCGAAGCAGAAAAACGTCCCGTCGCCGCCGTCGCCGACCATTTCGAGGTGAAGAACGTCGTGAAGGTGACGGTCGCGATGGATCACGCGACCGGCCTCGTTCTTCTCCACGATCCGGGCCATTCGCTCGACGAACGAATCCTGCGGGAACAGTTTGGATATTGATGCGATGACCGGCAACATTCGTATTCTTGGGCGACATATCGTTGCACGCGGGAACGGACTGTTGGAAAGACTCGCCGTCGAACGAAAGCGTTTCGATGGACGGGTGCAAAGCCTCGCCCGCGAGGTCTACGATCCAGGCGATGGCGCCGCGATTTTGCTCTATGATCCGGGCCGCTCGCGGGTCGTTCTTGTGCGGCAGTTTCGCCTGCCCGCATTTTTGAAGGACCGCTGTGAAAGCTTGATCGAAGTCTGCGCCGGCCGGCTCGATGGCGAGAACGCCGAAGCCCGGATCGTCAAGGAAGCCGAGGAAGAGACCGGATTTGTGGTGCGGCACCCCCGCCGTGTTTTCGAGGCCTATATGAGTCCCGGATGCTTTGGCGAGAAGCTGACCTTTTTCGTCGCGCAATATAGGGCCGAGGACCGGACCGGCAAGGGCGGCGGGTTGATCGGCGAAGGCGAGGATATTGAAATTCTGGAACCAACGCTCGACGAAGCGCTGGCCATGATCGGCA
>JBOHJU010000191.1:0-5848 GCA_050728755.1 Methylocella sp. | reverse complement strand
ACAGATCTTGGCTCGGCGACGAACGCGTGCCAGGTCGCAAACCGCATGCCGCACTCGCCTGGCAATCAGCCGTGTACCGAGCTCGATACGCGCGGCGGTATTTGGCGTTACGACGCCAACAAGACAGGCCAGCGCTTTTCTCCAAAAGAACGCTTTGCGACGGGTTTGCGAAATGGCGAAGGCTTTGGGTTTGATACTGCAAGCCGCCTTTTTGTGACTCAGCACGGCCGCGATCAGCTCTCGGAAAATTGGCCTGAATTCTACCAACCTGAGCAGGGCGCTAATGAACCGGCGGAAGAGCTCGTACAATTGAAGCAAGGCGACGATTACGGTTGGCCGGAATGCTATTTCGATTATGCCCAGCAAAAACTCGTCCTCGCACCGGAATATGGAGGCGACGGCGGTAAGAGCGTTGGTGTCTGCGCGCAGAAAGCGCCACCTGTCGCGTCCTTTCCGGCGCATTGGGCACCAAACGACTTGCTGATCTATAATGGGAGCGGATTTCCAAAGGCGTTTGCTGGCAGTGCCTTCATTGCGTTCCATGGATCCTGGAACAGAGCACCCTATCCACAGGAAGGTTATAATGTGGTGGTGCAGCCGCTCAAGGACGGCCGCCCTTCCGGATCTTTTGTCGTGTTCGCCGACGGCTTTGCGGGCGCGGTGAAAGAGCCGGGCGAGGCCGCGCATCGCCCATCGGGGCTCGCGGTTGGGCCGGACGGCGCCGTCTTTATCACCGACGATGTGCATGGACGGATCTGGCGTGTGACTTTCCAAGGCGACACTACCGCGACTGTCATTGAACCGGCGCCGCCTCCGGCCGTGTCGCGCGCGGGCGCCGCGCCGTCCGGCGAACTGCCACCAGAAGGCGTTCATCCTGACGCCGGCGAGCAAGGCGCGGCTTTGCCGACGCCTCCAGGCGCTACGTCGGCGGAGGTGGCGCTTGGACGTCGTATTTACCGTGGCGATGCTGATGGAGGGACTTGCGCGGGATGTCACGGGCTGAATGGCGAGGGCACTCCTGAAGGCCCTGACCTCAGAGGCGACAAATGGCTGTGGGGCGATGGAAGCCTCCGGGCGATCACCAAAACGATCACTGACGGCGTATCCCACCCCAAGGAATATACCGGCGCCATGCCACCGAAGGGAGGTGTGCCGTTATCGCAAGCCGATGTCAAAGCGGTTGCGGCGTACGTTTGGGCGATAAGCCACACGAGAATTCCGTGATGCTAAGATCGGCGGGCCAGCAGGCGCGTGGGAAATGTCGTCGCGGCTCCCAGCTACCGGCCGATTTCCTTGAGAGATCTTTTTCCATAACGCGAAGATAGTGCAACTTGTGCGAAGGCGCGCTTAGCGCATTGACAAAAGGGCTTCGCTGACTAACTCTTAAAATGTCAGATCAAAGACCCCCGCGGAAGAGACCGGCTCGCGCGTTTGCGTCGAGCTGGCGCCGAAGGCGCAACCGCCCCGGAAACGCTCAGGCCAACGGACCGCTCGGGGATGACACTCTGGAAAGCGGCCTTCCTTTAAAAAGGGAAGGCCCACCGAAGGTGGTAACTTCGCGTGGCATGATTGCCGCTCGGAGGAAATCTTTCAGGTCTCAGGACAGAGGGGGCAGCGGCGGGCGAAAATCCCGCACGGCCGCTCGCTCGAAGTTCTGCCAGGTGCTTTGATGCTCGCTCACCCATCCGTCGATGCTCCCGCGGCGCGCACCCTCGCCCGCACGCCGCTTTACGATTTGCATCGCGGTCTCGGCGCCCGCATGGTCGGCTTTGCCGGCTATGCCATGCCCGTGCAGTATCCCTCGGGCATCGTAGTCGAGCATCTTCATACGCGGGCGCGGGCAGGTTTGTTCGACGTCTCGCACATGGGGCAGGCGATTCTAGTGGGCTTCCACGCCGCGCGCCGCATGGAGACGCTGGTGCCGGGCGATATCGCGGCCCTTGCTCCAGGGAAAATGCGCTACACGCAATTGCTCGACGCGCACGGCCATATTCTCGATGATTTGATGGTGACGCGGCTTCCTGACGAAGCCGGGCGCGAGCGGCTCTTCCTCGTCGTCAACGCCGCCACCAAAAGAGCCGATTTCGCCCATGTGGCCGCCGAGCTGCCGGATTGCGCGCTGGGCGTTCACGACGATCGCGCCTTGCTCGCCTTGCAGGGGCCGAGGGCCGCCGAGGTCTTGCGCCGGCACGTTTCGTCTGCGGCGGCCGAAAGCATTACAGAACTGCCATTCATGTCGGCCAAAAGCTTCGATTGGGACAGCACCGCACTCAACATTTCGCGCTCAGGCTATACCGGCGAAGACGGTTTCGAGATTTCGCTTCCGGCCGCGGCGGCGCCAGCCTTCGCACAAGAATTGCTTGGCGATCCGGATGTTCGCGCAATCGGCTTAGGTGCCAGGGATTCGCTCCGGCTCGAGGCAGGTCTCTGCCTTTATGGCCATGACATCGATCGCGCGACCGGTCCGGTCGAAGCCGGGCTCTTGTGGTCGATTTCCAAACGCCGACGCGAAAAAGGTGGATTCCGTGGCTATGAGCACGTGAAGCGGGCGATCGAGCATGGTCCAGCGCGCTTGCGCGTGGGGTTCTTGCTGGAAGGTAAAGCGCCGGCGCGGGAAGGTTCGGACATTGTGACGCTTGAGGGCCAAATCATCGGACGGGTTACTTCGGGCGGCTTCGCGCCGAGCCTTGGGCGGCCGGTCGCGATGGGCTATGTCGATGCCGCGCACGCCACGCCCGGTACGCAAGTTTGCTTGATCGTGCGCGGCAAGCCGCTTGCGGCAAAAATCGTGTCGCTGCCTTTTGTGCCGCACCGTTACTTTAGGGGAGACCGATGACTGCGCGCTACACCAAGAGCCACGAATATGTCCGCGTCGAAGGCGGCACGGGCGTCGTCGGGATCACCGATTATGCGCAATCCCAATTGGGCGACGTTGTTTTTGTCGAACTCCCGCCAATTGGCCAGAGCTTGTCCAAGGGCGCCGAGGCCGCCACCGTCGAAAGCGTCAAGGCCGCAGCCGAGGTCAATGCGCCGGTGTCGGGCGAAGTCGTCGAGGTCAACGGCGCGCTTGCCGATTCGCCTGGCCTCGTCAACGAGGATCCTTCCGGCAAGGGCTGGTTTCTCAAAATCAAGCTGACCGATGCCGCCGAACTCGACAGCCTGATGGATGAGGATGCCTATCGCGAGTTTCTGAAGTCTTTGGGCTGAAGAAATAGGAACTGTTTGTTGAAAGAGCCAATGATTAAAGATCGGAAACCCCGGCCTTCGGTAATCGCCGGGTTTACGCCTGGGCACTGCGTAAACTGCGACAAGCCCGTGTCGAACTCGAAGCAATTATTTTGTTCAGAAGCTTGCTCCCAGACAGCCGCGCTAGTGCGCTACGCACGGCGGAAAATTGCCAGAGGCGAGTTCGATCGCCCGGACATACAAGAGGCCATAGAGATCCGGCTCGGGTTGATCATCGGCAGCGGCGGCTATCCCAGGATGCGGAGACGAATTCCTCCTGAGACACGGGCGGAAGTGTACGCTGTAGCCGCCGGAAAGTGCCAGAAGTGTGGCCGGCAATTTGGCGAGGACTTCGATTCTCAGCGGACAATCCAACATCTCAATGGCAGCTCGAGTGACATCGCTAACCTTCAAGCGTGGTGCATGCGCTGCAATAAGGATGACGTGCTCAGCAAGGGTGTACCGATGACGGACGAACACTGTGCGGAAGCCGTCATTATCATCATGCGCTGGGAAGCCGAGAAACCGTCCAGGCTCTGCGACGATGAAGTGCGCTGGGAAGGCATGTGGCGGAAGCTGCAAGCCGCAACGATCGAGGCTCATCAGAGCACGAATGCCCAGCCATAAACGTGAGGCGGGTGATGGGCACACCTCTGACTTTGCCTGCCGGGCGGCAGTGAAGTGCCTCGGGCGATACAAGAAAAGATGGGATTCGCCATGCGTTATCTTCCATTAAACGACGAGGACCGCGTCGATATGCTGGCGCGCATCGGAGTCGGCCACATCGACGCGCTTTTCGCCGATATCCCGGCGGCCAAGCGGCTCGAACAGGATCTCGATCTGCCGCCGCGCAAGACCGAAATGGAGGTGGAGCGCCTGCTCTCTGGGCTGGCGGCAAAAAATGTGGCGGCGGGCTCGGTGCCGTTTTTTGTTGGGGCCGGGGCATACAAGCATCATGTTCCAGCAAGCGTCGATCATCTTATCCAACGCTCCGAATTTCTCACGAGCTATACGCCCTATCAGCCCGAAATCGCGCAAGGCACATTGCAAACCATTTTCGAGTTTCAGACCCAGGTCGCGGGTTTGACCTCGATGGATGTCGCCAATGCGTCGATCTATGACGGATCGACCGCGACAGTCGAGGCCGTGGCGATGGCGCACCGGATAACCAAACGCCGCAAGGCCATATTATCGGGCGGTCTTCATCCGCATTATGCCGAGGCCGTGCGCACCTATTCGGCAATGCGTGGGGACAGCGTCACGACGCTTCCGCCCGACGTTTTTGCGGCCGAGAATCTGGGCGGTGCCGTCGATCATGATACCTCCTGCGTCGTGGTGCAAAGCCCGGATCTGTTCGGCAACCTCCGCGATCTTTCTGGAGCCGCCGCGACCTGCCACGCGAAGGGCGCGCTTCTCGTCGCGGTTTTCACCGAGGTTGTCTCGCTTGGTCTCGTCAAGCCGCCGGGAGCGATGGGCGCCGATATTGTCGCGGGCGAAGGCCAGTCCATCGGCAATCGCCTGAATTTTGGTGGTCCCTATGTCGGGCTCTTCGCCACTAAATCAAAATATTTGCGCCAGATGCCGGGGCGCCTCTGCGGCGAAACCGTGGATGCCTCGGGACGCCGCGGCTTCGTTTTGACCCTTTCGACGCGCGAGCAGCATATCAGGCGCGACAAGGCAACCTCGAACATCTGCACCAATTCGGGCCTCGCCAGCCTTGCCTTCACGATTCATCTGACCCTGCTTGGCGATGCAGGCCTGCGCCGTCTCGCCCTGATCAATCACGCCAATGCGGTCGCTCTCGCCGACAGGCTTGCGGCGGTGAAAGGCGTCAAAGTGCTGAACGGGACATTTTTCAACGAATTCACGATCAAGATCGCGGGCGACGCCGCGGAGGTGGTCCAACGCATGGCGGAAGAAGGCGTGCTCGGAGGAGTCCCTGTTTCGCGGCTTTTGCCGGACAAGGGATTGGACGATCTCATTCTCGCCGCCTCCACGGAAGTCAACACGGACGCCGATCGCGCGGCCTTTGCGGAAGCGTTGCAAGGAGCGCTGTCATGCTGATGCGGCAAAAGTTCGACCCACAAGCCGTTGGGACCGAGGCGCCGGTTGCGAAAACCTTCACCGGCAATCGCGGCCTCGAAATCGAGGAAGGGCTTATCTTTGAAATAGGGCGACCGGAGAATACCGGCGTCGATCTCGACGAACCCTTGTCATTCGAACATCGGCTCGGCTCACTTGAGCGGCAAGAACCGGCGGGCCTTCCGGGCTTGAGCGAGCCCGAGGCGATGCGCCATTACGTGCGGCTGTCGCGGCTGAATTATGCGATCGACGCCGGGATTTATCCGCTCGGCTCCTGCACGATGAAGCATAATCCCCGCCTCAACGAGGCGATGGCGCGGCTGCCCGGCTTTGCCGATATTCATCCCTTGCAACCGCAATCTACCGTGCAAGGCGCGCTTGAACTTATCGCCGAGCTCGCCCGCTGGCTGATGGTCATGACCGGGATGGACGCCGTCGCCATGTCGCCGAGAGCGGGCGCGCATGGCGAGGCCTGCGGCATGATGGCGATCAAGGCCGCGATCGCGGCGAAGGGAGAGGATGAAGCCCGCAAGATCGTTCT
>JBOHJU010000190.1:0-5885 GCA_050728755.1 Methylocella sp. | reverse complement strand
CCACGGCGCTGTGTGCGCTTGGCCCGCGCCCCTGGAAGGCCGCCTACGTGCAGCCCTCGCGCCGCCCCAAGGATGGCCGTTACGGCGAAAATCCGAACCGGTTGCAGCATTTCTACCAATTCCAGGTGATCTTGAAGCCTTCGCCGCAAGATCTGCAGGCGCTTTATTTGGCCTCGCTCGAAGCGATCGGCATCGATCCCCGCCTCCACGATATTCGCTTCGTCGAGGACGATTGGGAGAGTCCGACGCTGGGCGCCTGGGGGCTTGGCTGGGAATGCTGGTGCGATGGCATGGAGGTCTCCCAGTTCACCTATTTTCAGCAGGTCGCGGGAATTGAGTGCACGCCGGTCTCGGGCGAACTGACCTACGGGCTGGAGCGCCTCGCGATGTACGTGCAAGGCGTCGAAAATGTCTATGAACTCAATTTCAACGGCCGCGAAGGGCCCCAGATGGTGACTTATGGCGACGTCTTCAAACAGGCCGAGGAGGAGTATTCACGCTATAATTTCGAAGCCGCCAATGCCTGCGTCCTGTTCCAGCATTTCAAGGATGCCGAAGCCGCATGCCGCGCGCTCCTCCCCGGCGGAGGCGAGGGCGCGCGCCATGTAATGGTGCTGCCCGCCTACGATCAATGCATCAAGGCATCGCACATTTTCAACCTGCTCGACGCGCGCGGCGTTATCTCGGTCACTGAGCGGCAAAGCTACATTCTCAGGGTTCGCGACCTCGCCAAAGCTTGCGGCACGGCTTGGCTCAAGACACAGGCGGGTGGAGGGTAAGTGTGTACCTGCATCAGAGGTTCACGAATGGATCACCTTTCCATAGGCGTCAAGAACGCTCTCGTGCATCATTTCCGACAAGGTCGGATGCGGAAAAATTGAATTTATCAGTTCCGCCTCGGTCGTCTCGCAATTCATGGCGACGACAAAACCCTGGATGAGCTCGGTGACTTCGGCTCCAACCATATGGGCGCCAAGAAGTTTTCCGGTTTTGGCGTCAAAAATGGTTTTTACGAGTCCCTCGGATTCGCCGAGCGCGATCGCCTTGCCGTTGCCGATGAAGGGAAAGCGGCCGATCCTGACTTCAACACCTAGCCCTATGGCTTTTGCCTCGGTCAGGCCGACGGACGCGATTTGCGGATTGCTGTAGGTGCAGGAAGGAATCATCGCTTTCTCGATCGGATGCGGCTCGAGACCCTTGATCGCCTCGACGCAGATCACCCCTTCATGCTCGGCCTTATGCGCGAGCATGGGCGGCCCGGCAACATCGCCGATCGCGTAAATCCCTGGCACGTTTGTGCGCCCCATTCCATCCGCGACAATAATTCCCCGCTCAATCTTCACGCCTAGCATCTCAAGCCCAAGATTTTCGACGTTGCCGGTAACGCCCACCGCGGAAATCATGCGTTCGGCCTCCAAGGCCTGCGCCGCGCCCGTGCTGTCTTCGATGGTGGCAACAACGCTCTCCCGCTTTCTCTCGACCTTCGTCACCTTGGCCGAGGTCAGAACTTCGATGCCCTGCTTTTCAAAGCGCTTGCGGGCATGCGCGGCGATTTCCGCATCCTCGGCGGGAAGAATTTGGGCCAAGATTTCAACGACCGCCACTTTTGCCCCCATGCTGCGATAGAAGGAGGCGAATTCGATCCCGATCGCGCCCGAACCTAGGACGATGAGCGATTTTGGAAACCCTTCCGGCACCATGGCCTCGAAATAGGTCCAGATGAGTTTTCCGTCCGGCTCGATGCCCGCCAGGACGCGCGGCCTCGCGCCGGTTGCGATAATGATATTTTTGGCCATGTAAGTGCCCGCGCTCAACACAGCTTTTGGGATGGGATTTGGCGGCTGCATCACCGGCTTTTTCGAAGCGGCCGCCAACACCTCGCCGGGTCTTGCGATCGTTGCCTCGCCCCAGATGACGTCTACCTTGTTCTTCTTGAGCAGAAAGCCGACGCCGGTGTTCAATTGCGCCGAGGCGGCCCTCGACCTTCTCACGACGGCGGCGGGGTCAAAACCGATCTTGCCGTCGACCTTGAGGCCAAAATCCTTCGCGTGGTTGAGATAATGAAAAATTTCTGCCGAGCGCAGCAAGGCCTTGGTGGGAATGCAGCCCCAGTTGAGACAGATGCCGCCGAGATGCTCGCGCTCGACGACAGCCGTTTTTAAGCCGAGTTGCGCCGCGCGGATCGCCGCGACATAACCGCCAGGCCCGCCGCCGATAATGAGAATGTCGTAAGGCTCAGCCATGGTTAGACATCACACCAGCATCCCCGCCGGTTTTTCGATCAGATCCTTGAACGCGGCGAGAAGGTTAGCGCCCAGTACGCCATCGACCGCGCGGTGATCGCAGGATAGCGTCACGCTCATCATCGTTGCGACAGCGGGGGTGCCTTCCTTCGCGACGATGCGCTGCTCCGCGGCGCCAACCGCGAGGACTGTCGCTTGTGGCGGATTGATGATGGCGGAGAAGCTCTTGATGCTAAACATTCCTAGGTTGGAAACCGTCGAGGAGCCTCCCTCATATTCCTCCGGCCGCAACTTGCGGGCGTGGGCGCGGGCAGAAAAATCCTTCATCTCGCGCGATATCACGGACAGGCTTTTGGTCTCGGCGGCGCGCACAATCGGCGTGATGAGGCCGCCGGGGATCGCCACCGCGACGCCGATGTCGGCGTGCTCGTGTTTCAGCATGGCGGTCTCGGTCCAGGTCACATTGGCATCGGGAACGCGGATCAGCGCCAGCGCCAACGCCTTGATGATGAAATCGTTGACCGAGATTTTATAAGCAGGCTTGGCATCCTTTTCGATGGGCGCGGCAGCGTTGATCGCCTCGCGCAAACTCATGAGAGCGTCGAGATTGCAATCGGAGGTAAGATAAAAGTGTGGAATCGTCCGGCTTGCCTCGACGAGCCTGCGCGCGACGGTCTTCCGCATCGAATCATGCGGGATTTCCTTGGAAGAGTCGGCCAGCGCGGGCAAAGGACCAGATGGCGCCTTGCTGTCTTGCGCCGGAACCGCGGCCTCGGCGCGCGCGAGCGGAGTTTTAACATCGCGCTCTATGATGCGGCCATGCGGACCTGAGCCTGTGATCGATGCAAGATCGAGCGCCGATTCCCTGGCGATCCGGCGCGCGAGCGGCGAGGCGAACGTGCGTGGACCGGGTTGGCCGTTGACGGAGGCGTCGGGACGAGGCGCGCCGGCTGGCGCCGGATGTGCGGTGGCCAGCGCCTCTTGGGAAGGCACGGATTCTTGGCGAAACGACGATTGTTGCGGAGGCTGAGGTTCGGCGGAAGGATGCGGCAAACCACTCGCGGCCACGGATTTCGCATCCTCTCCGTCGCCCGCGATCAGCCCAATGACATTATTGACCGGCACATCGGCGGTGCCCGCTGGAACGACGATTTTCGCCAGCACGCCTTCTTCGACCGCTTCGACTTCCATAGTCGCCTTGTCGGTCTCGATCTCGGCGAGCACATCGCCCGGCTTGATCTTGTCGCCCTCATGCTTCAGCCAGCGGACAAGGTTGCCTTTTTCCATGGTGGGGGAAAGCGCTGGCATCAGAATGTCGATTGGCATGACCGGTCACTTCACTGCGGATGATCGGTAAGTTCGAGTCGGCGAAGAATTCTTTCCATCTGTTCATCGCGCCGGTCCATCCTGACCGAGAGCTCTGCGATCCGCACCTCCATCTCGGCAAGACGCACTTCCATATGAGCCATCCGAGTTTCGAGATTGCCCACACGGCCTCTGATTTCGCGAACATCGGCTTTTAAGTCGGCGATATCCGCTTGAATGCGCCAAAGCACCTCGAGGATAAGTTCATTCGTCGCCTCAGGCATGGACTGTCCTAACGGTAGCAAACCGCCTTCGCCGCTTGCACTACTTCCTTTGCATTCGGCAAAGCGAGTTTTTCGAGGTTCGCGGCATAAGGCATCGGCACGTCCTTGCCGCAAATCCGTACAACCGGCGCATCGAGGTAATCAAAGGCTTCTTCCATGATTCTCGCCATGATCTCGGCGCCGACGCCGCTTTGCGGCCAGCCTTCCTCGATCGCGATGCAGCGGCCGGTTTTCTTGACCGATTGGATGATCGTTGCGCTGTCCATCGGGCGGATCGTGCGAAGATCGACGACTTCGGCCTCGATGTCTTCGCGCTCCAGTTCCTCTGCCGCTTTCAGCGCATAGACCATGCCGATTCCGAAGGAAACAAGAGTGACATCCTTGCCCGGGCGGGCGATCCGCGCCTTGCCGATCGGAACGAGAAAATCGTCTCCCCTGGGCACCTCGAATTTGTGTCCATAAAGAATTTCGTTTTCGAGAAATATGATCGGGTTCGGATCGCGGATCGCGCTCTTCAAAAGCCCTTTGGCATCAGAGGCCGAATAGGGCATGACAACTTTGAGCCCCGGAATATGCGAATACCACGCGGCATAATCCTGGCTGTGTTGCGCCGCCACCCGCGCAGCCGCGCCATTGGGGCCGCGAAACACGATCGGACAGTCCATCTGGCCGCCGGACATGTAGCGCGTCTTGGCGGCGGAATTGACGATCTGATCCATCGCCTGCATCGCGAAGTTGAAGGTCATGAATTCGACAATGGGACGTAGTCCGGCGAAGGCCGCGCCTATGCCGAGCCCCGCAAAACCATGTTCGGTGATCGGCGTATCGACCACCCGGCGGGGGCCGAATTCCTGCAGCAACCCTTGCGTGACCTTATAGGCGCCTTCGTATTCGGCTACCTCTTCGCCGATGATGAAAACGCTATCGTCGCGGCGCATCTCCTCGGCCATCGCTTCGCGCAAGGCTTCGCGCACGCTGAGGGTGACCATAGCCGTGTCTTTGGGAATTGCGGGGCCGGAGTTTTTCGCGGGTTCACTTAACGGGGCTGCGGGCGCGGGCGGGGACGCCGTCGTGGCGCCCGGCTTCGCGCCGCTTGCGGACGCGGGGGCCTGCACGTCTTCGCTGTCCGCCGAGATCACCGCAATTGGCGTATTAACCGCGACATTGTCGGTCCCGTCCGGAACCAGAATTTTCGCAAGCGTGCCGTCGTCGATGGCCTCGATTTCCATGGTCGCCTTGTCGGTTTCGATCTCGGCGAGGACATCGCCCGCGCGCACCGCGTCACCTTCTTTTTTCAACCACTTCGCAAGCCTTCCTTGTTCCATCGTCGGCGAAAGCGCAGGCATCAGAACGTTCGTTGCCATCTGCTATCCTTGCAAGGGTCTTGCCCTACTATTTTGCTACCAATTATGCGAACACGCCGGTCCATAGCTCAGCCGGATCCGGCTCCGGTTCGCGCGAGGCAAATTCCGCGGCCTCGGCAACGACGGCACGGATCTCAGCATCGATCTTTTTCAGATCGTCCTCGCTGGCTTGCTTGCTGGTCAACAAGCGCGCGCGGACCTGTTCGATCGGATCGCGCTCCTCGCGCATCTTTTGCACTTCGTCTTTAGAGCGGTATTTCGCCGGGTCCGACATCGAATGGCCGCGATAGCGATAGGTCTGCATTTCGAGGATCATCGGGCCATTGCCTTTCCGGCACCATTCTGCGGCGCGGGCCGCGGCGGCCTTTACCACGCGAACATCCATGCCGTCGACCTGCTCGCCCGGAATGTTGAAGGATTGGCCGCGTTTGGAAAAATCGGTCAACGCCGAAGACCTCGTGACGGACGTGCCCATCGCGTAGCGGTTATTTTCGATGATATAGACGACCGGCAGTTTCCAGAGTTCCGCCATGTTGAAACTCTCGTAGACTTGACCTTGGTTGGCGGCGCCGTCGCCGAAATACGTAAAGCAAATGTTGCCGTTGCCACGATAACGGTTGGCGAACGCCAGCCCGCTGCTGAGCGGCACCTGCGCCGCCACGATGCCATGGCCCCCGTAAAAATGTTTT
>JBOHJU010000189.1:0-5886 GCA_050728755.1 Methylocella sp. | reverse complement strand
TCCAATGAATAAGGTCTCGCCATCGCTGCCGGCCTCCATCCGGCCGACAGCTTGAATCAGATTTTCACGCGGTTGGGAATCCCATCGCGATTCAAACCAACATCATCCTGCTCTAAAATCTCAAATCCAACTCTACACATAATCGCGCTCAATTTCCGATGCAAAAGCGGGCGAAAATCTCGCCCAAAATATCCTCGACGTCCACTATGCCGGTTAGTCTTTGCAGGCAAACCATCGCCGCCCGCAAGTCTTCCGCGAGCAATTCCGCCGGAGCGCCGGGATTGTCCAAAACGCGCTCCAGAGCGCGCGCTGAGGTCTCAAAAGCCTTGCGGTGGCGCTCTCGCACGATCAAGCCGACGTGCCCGTCGCTTACCGTCGCGCGTGCAAAGTCTTCCATCTTTTAGCAGACAATCGAGATTTTCGCCGCTCTCCGCGCTGATGTAAAGCTCTCCCGCCAAGCTTTGCCTTTCGGCGGGGGGCGAAAGATCGCGATTCAGACAATTCCAAACGTCAAGAAAGAGACGCTTCGCGACGTGTGCACGACAATGTCGAAAAGGGCTCGTTCGTCTGGACGGACCCGGCCCAGCTTGAACACGCCGGGGTTAGGCACGGCTTGCGGCGATTGCCGAGGCCGTGAGCTTGCCGATGCCGGGAATTGCGCGGGGCCAAGTAGCTCTTTTCGCTTTGCGCATGGGCGAAAGCGATCGGCCGGCCGAGATCGCCGGCTTGTGTGTCGATCGCCTTATTTGCCGGACAAGAGCCTTCAAAGCCGCTTGGCGGCGAACGGAAGCGTCGCATCAAGCCGCCGTTCCGGTTGCTTGCGAGCCTTCCTCTCAAGTACAGTGCCGCTCAAATACGCTCCGCCCGCGAAGCGTTCGCTCCGAGAGTCGCCCGCGATCGCACCAAAGCCAGATTCAATCGTCTGTCACGGATTGCTAGAGACATGCTGGTCTTGCTCACACGCGCTCAAGACGAATCGAATCGAACGGCAGCAAAACTCGCGTACGAAGGGCACGACGCGGTGCTCTCTCCCGTTCTCGAGATGGTGCCGACCGGAGCAATATGGCCCTCGGGCGTTATCGATGGCGTCATCGCGACGAGCGCTCGCGCCTTCGAATTATTGTCCGCCGCGCCGGACTGGCCTCTGCCCGAGGCGCGCCGCCTCTGGCCTCTGCTTCTGGTCGGCGAGCATACGCGGGAAGCCGCGCGCGAGCGGGGCTTTGACGGCCCGCCACTGATTGGCCCGGACGCCAAGACTCTCGCGCGGGACATCGCCTCGCGCTTCGCTACCTCCGGCTGTTTCGTATATCTTGCCGGACGCGACCGCAAACCGGACCTCGAGGACAGCCTCACCGAGGCAGGTCATGCCGTCGAGCCGGTCGAAGTTTATGCGGCGCAGCCGGCCGAATCCTTGACGGAGACGGTCTTGGCGCTTGCCCGCGCTGGCGAAATCGGCGTGGTTTTGCACTATTCGCGGCGCAGCACGGATATCTTTCTCGGACTCGCCCGCAACGCTGGCCTGGATCTGTCCCGGATCAACCATGTCTGCATCTCGCACGATGCCGCGGCGCCGCTTCTGGCCGCGCGCATCCATGAAGTGCTCATCGCCAAAACTCCGGACGAGCAAGCAATGTTTGCCATAGTCAATGCGTTGGCTGCGTTGCCGGAAACGCCGCTCGGGCAAGACATGAAATTAGATCTTGATGTGGGAGGGCTTGATTAGTAGATCGCATCGGACCATCATTCGCTGCATGGTTTTCAAGCAAGGCATTCTTGCCGCCCTTCTCGCCGTGCTGCTTCCGGCGTTCATTGTTGCAGCGGCCGCGGCGGATAACCTCACCGTCAAGGCAGGCTTCATTCGCGTGCCGCACATGCGAGAGACGCTCTCGATTCTCGATATTCCAGCCGCCGACGATGGCATCATAGGTGCCGAGCTTGCCGTCGAAGACAACAATACAACCGGACGGTTCCTCGGTCAGACCTTTGCGATCGAGGATGTCCTCCTGCGGCCTGGCGACGACCCGGCCGCCGCGCTAAGCGGCCTTATTCAGCACGGCATATCTCTTGTCCTCGCCGATCTCCCGGCGGCCGCGCTCCTTGCGCTCAGCGACGCGGCCAAAGGCAAGGAGGTGCTCATCTTCAACGCTGGCGCGGCGGAGGATTCGCTGCGGCAGGAAAATTGCCGCGCCAATGTCTTTCACGTGGCGCCATCCTATTCCATGCTCGCCGACGGCCTTGCCCAATATCTCGTCTGGAAGCAATGGAAACGCTGGTTCCTGATCAAGGGCTCTCATCCGCAAGACGAACTGTACGCCGGGGCGCTGGCCCGCGCGGCGAAAAAATTCGGCGCAAAAATCGTCGAGGCGCGGACTTATGAGGATACCGGCGGCGGACGCCGGTCGGATTCGGGAAGCGTGCAGACGCAAAGGCTTATTCCGGTCGCGACCCAAAACGCGCCGGCCTACGATGTCCTCGTCGCCGCCGACGAAAGCGAGGTCTTTGCAAACTATCTTCCGTTCCGCACCTGGGATCCGCGCCCGGTCGCGGGCTCGGCCGGGCTGATGCCAATGAGCTGGGACGGAAGCCACGAGCAATGGGGCGCGATTCAATTGCAAAACCGTTTCATGAAACGCGCCTCGCGGCGCATGAACGCGCGCGACAACAACGCTTGGGTGGCGATGCGCATGATTGGCGAGGCGGCGTCGCGCACGGGATCGGGCGAGCCAAAGATTATCCGCGATTATCTAACCGGACCGGATTTCGCCATTGCCGCCTTCAAGGGCCAAAAACAGACCCTGCGCCACTGGAACCAGCAATTGCGCCAGCCTATTTTGCTCGGCGATGGCCGGATGATCGTTTCCGTCTCGCCGCAGGAAGGTTTTCTGCATCAAACATCGGAACTCGATACGCTAGGCTTCGACGAACCGGAAACGAAATGCAAATTGCAATAAGCCGTCGCGAGAAATCAAATATCATCGCTCTCGCCAGCTATTTCCTCGCACTCAATGTGCTTGCTTTCGTGATGGCCTCTCCGGCCTGGGCGTTCACCGCCTATGTGTCGAATGAAAAAGGCAATTCCATCACCATTATCGATACCGGCAAAATGGAGGTCACAAAAACCGTGCCGGTGGGCCATCGCCCGCGCGGGATAGCCTTGAGCAAGGACGGGAGCGAACTCTTCATCTGCGCCGGCGACGACGATTTGATCCAAATTCTGGACACTAAGAAACTCTCGATCACGGGCACTTTGCCATCAGGTCCCGACCCCGAGCTTCTGATTCTGAGCCCCGACGGCAAGCTCCTCTATATCTCGAACGAGAACGACAATCTGGTGACCGCGATCGACGTCGCGACACGTAGGATCGTCGCGGAAATTCCGGTCGGCGTCGAACCGGAAGGGATGGAGCTCAGCCCCGACGGCAAGGTGCTCGTCAACACCTCGGAAACAACGAATATGGCGCATCTGATCGACACGCAAACGCGCAAGATTTTCGCCAATGTCCTCGTCGATGCCAGACCGCGCGCCGCCCAATATACGCCGGACGGTTCGGAATTGTGGGTCTCTTCCGAAGTCGGCGGCACCGTAAGCGTGATCGACGCCGCCAATTCCAAGCTCAAACAGAAGATCGCCTTTGAGGTCCCTGGGCTCGCGAAGGAAGCGATTCAGCCGGTCGGGATAAGATTCACCCAGGATGGCAAGAAGGCGTTCGTGGCGCTTGGTCCGGCGAATCGCGTCGCCGTCATCGACACCGCGACGAAAAAAGTCGAGAAATATCTGCTCGTCGGCCAGCGCGTCTGGCAAATGGCGTTGACCCCTGACGGCAAATATCTTTACACCGCCAACGGAGTTTCGAACGACGTCTCGGTCATCGACGTGGCCGGCCTCAAGGTGCTTAAGTCGATCGCGGCCGGTTCGTTTCCCTGGGGCGTGGCGATCGCGCGCCAATGAGTTTTCCAACGCCGGAACCCGCAACTTCGAGCGGCCAAAGCGAGGCAATCTCCGCCGCGATGGAAATCGCCAGGGTGAGCCACAACTACGGCAAGCGCAAGGCACTGGAGAATGTCGGCTTCAGCGTCGCTCAGGGCGGTTTCAGCGTCCTTCTCGGCCTCAACGGCGCCGGCAAAAGCACGCTATTTTGCTTGATTACCCGTCTGTTCGCGACACAAAGAGGCACCATTCGAATTTTTGGTTTCGATGTGAACCGTGCCCCTGGCGACGCGCTGCGCAGGCTTGGCGTCGTATTTCAGGCGCGGACGCTCGATCTCGATCTGACGATCATGCAAAACCTCACCTACCACGCGGCGCTGCACGGGATTGCCGGGCAAGAGGCAAAGTTGCGCGCCGGTTTTGTTTTGGAAAAGGTCGCGATGGCCGGGCGCGCGCATGACAAAGCGCGCGACCTTTCCGGCGGCCAAATGCGGCGGGTGGAAATCGCCCGCGCGCTGCTGCATCGCCCGCGCATGTTGCTGCTTGACGAGCCGACCGCCGGCCTCGATGTCAAAGCCCGCGCGGACATCCTCAAGCATGTGCGGGGCCTAGTCGCGCAGCAGAGCATTGGCGTGCTTTGGGCAACGCATCTGATCGACGAGATCGAGCCCGGCGACGATGTCGTCGTCCTGCATGAGGGCAAGATTCTCGATCGCGGCAAGGCTTGCGAAATCGCCGCCCGCGCGGGCACGGCCGGCATAGGCCCGGCGTTCAACGCCTTGACCAGCGCCGCCGGTTTCGAGGGCGAGCCGCAATGAGCGGATCGTCCGCCTCTTCCGTTTCCGGCGTTCAGGGTCCCGGCCTCGCGAACTATGCGATTTGCCTGAACGGCATCGTCTGGCGCGAGGCTCTGCGGTTTTGGCACCAGCGGGAACGATTTGTCTCGGCGCTGGTGCGCCCGCTCGTGTGGCTCTTCCTCTTCGCGGCGGGTTTCCGCTCCGTTCTGGGCGTATCGATCATTCCGCCCTATGACACCTACGTGCTCTACGAGGTCTATATCACGCCGGGCCTCATCGCGATGATCGAGCTATTCAGCGGCATGCAATCTTCGCTCTCGATGGTCTACGACCGCGAGATGGGAAACATGCGCACGCTGCTCGTGAGCCCTTTTCCGCGCTGGTTTCTTTTGACCTCCAAGCTCGCCGCCGGCACCGCCGTGTCGCTTGCCCAAGTCTATGCGTTTCTTTTCGTCGCTTACTTCTGGGAGATCGAGCCGCCTTCGCCGTGGGGCTATCTGAGCGTGCTTCCGGCCCTTGTTGTTTCGGGCCTCATGCTGGGCGCGCTCGGCATGCTCTTGTCGTCGCTGATCAAGCAATTGGAAAATTTTGCAGGCGTCATGAATTTCGTCATCTTCCCGATGTTTTTCGCCTCTTCCGCTCTCTATCCCTTGTGGCGGGTCCAGGAAGGCAGCCCATGGCTCGCCTTCGTATGCGAACTCAATCCGTTCACCCACGCGGTCGAGCTGATCCGCTTTGCTTTGTACGAAAAGATAAATTTCCTCGCCTTGGCGGTGGTGCTTGGCGCAACGGCCGTCTTTCTCGGCGCGGCAATTGCCGCCTATGACCCCTCGCGCGGGATGCTCAAGCGGCGCGAGGGACCATAGGTCGACGGAACTTATTTCTTCTTGCCGCTCGCATCGAACTGCGCCAGATAGGCGACAAGATTGTCCCGGTCGACTTCCTTTGGCAGACCGGCGAAAATCATCTTCGTGCCGGGAATCATGGCTTTCGGGCTGACGAGATATTTCTTGAGAGTCGCCTCGTCCCAAGTGATCCCGGAGTTTTTGTCCGAATCGGAATAATTATAATTCGGCACGGAGCCGTTCTTGCGCCCGATCAGGCCGTTCAACTCCGGTCCGACGAAGTTCTTGGCGCCTTCGCCGATCTGGTGGCACACCT
>JBOHJU010000188.1:0-5891 GCA_050728755.1 Methylocella sp. | reverse complement strand
ATGTCAGATTCCACGGCGACGCCAATGGCGCCTCGATGACGGATGCAGATGTTGTCGCGGCCATGCCGTCCGGCGAGCGGGCGGTGAGTTTCGTTGCTCAAAACGTCTGGAAGCGGGCGGCGGTCGTCGCCGCCGGACCGCTCGCCAACTTCCTCCTGGCGATCGTCATTTTCACCGGCATTTTTTATGTCAACGGGCGCTCCATCCTGCTGCCCGTGGTGGATCGCGTTGCCGCCGGAAGCGCCGCCGAGGCGGCCGGGTTTCAGCCAGGCGATCTGATCGTTTCCATCGACGGGACCAAGGTCGATAGCTTCGAGGACATGCAGCGCGTCGTGCAGGTGGCCGGCGACACGCAGCTGGTCTTCAGCGTCGAACGCGGCGGCAAATTGGTGAAACTCGTCGCGACTCCGCGACGGCAGGACGTGGTCACTGCTTTTGGCACCACACGGGCCGCTATCCTTGGCGTCCGGGCCGCTTCCAAGCCGGAAAATTGGCATGTCCAGCGCTATGGTCTTGCCGGCTCGGTTAAGCTCGCTGGGTCTGAGACCTGGTATATCGTGGCGCGCACCGGCAGCTATCTCAAAGGCTTGGCGGCCGGGCAGGAATCCACCGATCAACTGTCGGGACCGATCCGGATCGCCGAGGTGTCCGGGGCGATGGCCAAGATCGGCCTTGCGGCGTTGCTCAACCTTGCCGCAATTCTGTCGATTTCGGTCGGGATGCTGAACCTCTTCCCGATTCCCCTCCTCGATGGCGGTCATCTCCTCTATTATGCGGTGGAGGCGGTTCGCGGCAAGCCGATGAGCGCGAAGGCGCAACAATTCGGCTTCAAGGTCGGCTTCACGCTAGTGACAACTCTGATCGCCTTTGCCACCTACAACGACATCCTTCGTCTGACGTGACAATATGGATGCATGCCGACGAAGCACCTCGATCCACAATCCGTGCTGATTGACTGGAAAGAGGCCCAAGGTTACTCGATCGCGGTTGCACGATCGCTGAGAGGCCTGGGCTGGCCTCGGCGCGGCGAAGCGCCGCGCGAAGCTAGGCGTGGCGCGCTGGAGAGTGGCGCTGACGCCTCTTCGATCCTTGCAAAGCAGCATCAGCGTGAAGAAGCTTCTCCATCCGCGAAGTGGAGTGTCTTCGCGGATGGAAGGCGTCGCTATCGAAAATTAGCCTCGAAAATCCAAAAGTCTACCCTTTCAGATTGTCCGCCATAGTCAGATGTTGTTGAAGCTCGGGCAAGGAGTTATCGGCCCATGTCTTCAGCGCAGCGTCATCGCCGGTTTTTGAATAATGCTTGAACAGCGACATGGCTTGCTTATGAGCCGCGATCTGATCCTTTTTGTACTGCCGGTCAAACGCCGTGCCGTTCAGTCGCTGCAGCTTATCCAGCATTTTTTGGTGCGATTTGTCGAGCTGCGTGGGCATGACTGCCTCTGCGTTTTGATCTTGCACGACGGAATTTAGATCTTTAGAGTTTTTCTGGTGATCGTTGATCATCTGTTCGGCGAAGTGTTTGGTCGGCCCATTCGCCTTTTGCTGCGCAAGTTGACTCGATTGAATTTCGAACATGTCACTGATAGCCGCTTTCTTTACGAAATCGGTGGCCGATGAGCTGAGTCCGGAATTCGTGCTCGATCTTCCTGTCATGGTTTGGGCATAGACGGGCGCCCCAAGCATTAACGATGTTGCGGCGATAACGAGAGTTTTCATGCGAGATCCTCCTAGGAGAAAATCTGAAAACACTAGTTTGGCCTTTGAGTTCCAAACCGAGTGAAAAAAGGAGCTATTGGCCGCCGCCGGCGCTTCATTTTTCGCCGACTTCCTCGCATCAGCAGAATGATTTTGCGGCGGCGCGGCAGAAAAATCACGCTGAGGTTTTGGGACAACTCAAGCTGGCGCTCACATCTTGAGGGCGGCCTTTATTTCCCGCAGCCGGTCACGCTTTTCCACTGCGACCCGGCGAGCCTCGTCGGTTGTGGCCCCATGAGCGTATTCCTGAAATGTTGCGATCTCGGCATCGAGCTTGGCCGCGTCCACTTCCTCTAAGGAAACTGCTTGGTCAGCAAGAATGGTGAGGCCTGATGGTGCAACCTCGGCAATGCCGGAACGCACGTAAAGGCGCAATTTTGCCGCCGCACTTTCCTCGACCACGACAACACCGGGCCTAATCTCCGAGATCAACGGCGCGTGGTCTTTTAGAACGGTGAATTCGCCTTCCGTACCAGGAATAACCACGGACTCGACTTCGCCGGAATAGACAAGCTTTTCCGGAGCAACGAGTTCGAATTGAAACGACGCCATCGCATGGCCCCAGATGTGTCTTGCTATTTCCGCTGCGTAAATTAAGCCGCCTCGGCCGCGAGCTTTTGCGCTTTTTCAACGGCCTCTTCGATGGCGCCGACCATATAAAAAGCGGCTTCCGGCAAATGATCGTAATTGCCTTCAACGAGCCCCTTGAAACCCTTGATGGTGTCGGCTAGCGAAACGAGCTTGCCGGGCGAGCCGGTAAACACTTCGGCGACGTGGAAAGGCTGCGACAGGAATCGCTCAATTTTGCGCGCGCGGGAAACCGTCAGCTTGTCTTCCTCGGAGAGTTCGTCCATGCCGAGAATGGCGATAATATCTTGCAACGCCTTGTAGCGCTGTAATATCTGCTGGACCTGCCGCGCGACGCCGTAATGTTCCTCACCGACGACGAGCGGCGACAACATGCGCGACGTCGAGTCGAGCGGATCGACCGCCGGATAAATACCTTTCTCGGCGATCGCGCGCGACAAGACGGTTGTCGCATCGAGATGCGCGAAGGAGGTGGCGGGCGCCGGATCGGTTAGATCGTCGGCGGGAACATAGATTGCTTGCACCGAGGTGATCGAGCCTTTGGTCGTCGTGGTGATCCGTTCCTGCAAGTCTCCCATGTCGGTCGCGAGCGTGGGCTGATAGCCGACCGCCGAGGGGATCCGGCCGAGAAGCGCCGAGACTTCCGAGCCCGCCTGGGTGAAGCGGAAGATATTGTCGACGAAGAACAGCACGTCCTGGCCCTGGTCGCGGAAATCCTCGGCCACGGTGAGGCCGGTCAGCCCGACGCGGGCGCGAGCCCCCGGCGGCTCGTTCATCTGACCAAAGACCATGGCGCATTTGGAGCCCTTGGCGGAGCCGCCATGCTCGCGCGGATCCACATTCACCTTGGATTCGATCATTTCGTGATAGAGATCGTTGCCTTCTCGGGTGCGCTCGCCCACCCCGGCGAAAACGGAATAGCCGCCGTGCGCCTTTGCTATATTGTTGATGAGCTCCAAGATTATGACGGTCTTGCCGACCCCGGCGCCGCCGAAGAGCCCGACCTTGCCGCCTTTTGCGTAAGGCGCCAAAAGATCGACGACCTTGATGCCGGTCACCAGGATCTGCGCCTCGGTCGCTTGTTCGGCAAAGGAGGGCGCTGGCTGATGGATCGCGCGGCGAGTCGAAGTTTCGACCGGACCCAATTCGTCCGCCGGCTCGCCGATGACATTGATGATGCGGCCAAGGCATGCCTCGCCGACCGGCACCATGATTGGGCCTCCGGTATCCCTGACCGGCTGGCCGCGGACGAGGCCCGCGGAAATATCCATCGCGATGCAGCGCACGGAATTCTCGCCAAGATGCTGCGCCACTTCGAGGACCAGGCGGTTGCCGTGGTTGTCAGTTTCGAGCGCGTTGAGGATTTCCGGCAGATCGCGGTCGAATTTCACATCGACGACGGCGCCAATGACCTGCGCGACGTGGCCCGTGCGCGTGTTGGATGCGGCCTCGGCCATGGTTGGTCCCTTTGCCTATTTTCTGAGCACTGGGGTGCCCATGATGTTTGCACGTTCGCAAAACGACAACGAGTTGTTGAAACCCTCTTCGGCCAACTGGTTGCCGTATCCGAAATTGTTGTCGTATTTCATTTTTCAGATCTTTTCGAAGGAATTGGTCCAAAGGTTGTATAAATCCCAGGCGCAAGCCACTCTCCAAATGACCAACCTCGACTGCCGGATTTAATCCAAAAATACATACTTGGTCCCCACACTACCGCACGAACTGCACCGGTAAACAATCCGTAAGTCTCTGCTTCGGCTGCTATCATCCCGACTCTCACCCCATGGGCGTTGAAAAGAGCAATCCAACTTGCATATTGATATGATCCCCACATCACAAGACCTAGCACACTCCCAATCGTGAAATATACGATTGCAAAAATCTTCGCCGAGGCCTTGAAAAAATTCATTACAATGCTTCCGCTCCGGAGATGATCTCGATTAGTTCCTTGGTGATCATCGCCTGGCGGGAGCGGTTATATTTCATGGTTTGCTTCTTGATCATTTCGCCGGCATTGCGCGAGGCGCTATCCATGGCGCTCATCCGCGCGCCTTGCTCGGACGCGGCGTTTTCAAGCAGCGCTCGCAACACTTGAATCGATATGTTGCGCGGCAGCAGTGCCGCGAGAATTTCTTCTTCGTCCGGCTCATACTCGTAATCCGCCACGGGTGCCGCCGCTTTGTCTTCCGCCGCGAACGCGACAGGAATGATCTGCTGCGCGGTCGGGATTTGCGCGAGCACCGATTTGAACCGCGCGAAATACAAGGTGCATACCTCGAACTCGCCAGCCTGATGCAACGCGACAATCTTGCGGCCGATTGCGGCGGCATCAGTGAAGCCGGGCGCGCGGACCGAGCGCAGGTCGATCACTTCGACGATCTGGCGTCCGAATTGCCGGCGCAGGATGTCATGACCTTTCCTGCCGACACAAAGGATCTTCACCGTCTTGCCTTGCCCCATCAGCAAAAGTGCCGCCTCGCGCGCGAGGCGCGCGATCGAGGCATTGAACGCGCCGCAAAGGCCGCGTTCGGCGGTACAGACGACCAAGAGATGAACGCTGTCGCCGCCGCCGCCGAGCAGCGCCGGAACTTGGCCCTTCGCCGCCATCGAGGCGGCGAGACTGGCCAAAACCCTCTCCATCCGCTCGGCGTAAGGCCGCGCCGATTCGGCCGCAGTCTGCGCGCGCCGCAGTTTCGCCGCCGCGACCATCTGCATTGCCTTGGTGATCTTTTGCGTTGCCTTGACGGAGGCGATCCGGTTGCGCAGATCCTTCAACGAGGGCATAGTCTATCGATTCACTTCTGTCCTGGTGTCGCCGACTCAACCGAAATTCCCAATCAAGCAAAGTTCTTGGCGTAGGCATCGACAATCGCTTTGAGTTTCGCGCCGGACTCGTCGGATAAATCCTTCGAGACGCGAATCGCATCGAGGAGACCGCTGTGGCTCGCGCGCAAGAGCGCGAGGAGCCCCCCCTCGAAGGCCCGCACCCGGTCAACCGGAAAGGCATCGAGATAGCCATTGACCCCGGCGTAGATCACGCAAACTTGCTCCTCCATCTTCAAAGGCGAGAACTGCGCTTGTTTTAGAAGCTCGGTCAGGCGCGCGCCGCGCGCGAGCAGGCGCTGGGTCGTCGCGTCGAGGTCGGAACCGAACTGCGCGAAAGCCGCCATTTCGCGGTATTGCGCGAGTTCGCCCTTGATCCTGCCCGCGACCTTTTTCATCGCTTTGGTTTGCGCCGAGGAGCCAACGCGCGAGACCGAAAGGCCGACATTCACGGCGGGCCTGATGCCTTGATAAAAGAGATCGGTCTCAAGAAAGATCTGGCCGTCGGTGATCGAAATCACATTCGTCGGAATATAGGCCGAAACGTCGTTGGCTTGCGTTTCGATCACCGGCAGCGCGGTGAGCGAGCCCGCGCCATTGGCCTCGTTGAGTTTCGCCGCGCGCTCGAGCAGCCGGGAATGCAGATAGAACACATCGCCCGGATAGGCCTCGCGTCCCGGCGGACGGCGCAACAAAAGCGACATCTGGCGGTAGGCGACGGCTTG